>NZ_JACGAU010000008.1:0-91726 GCF_020137595.1 Campylobacter sp. RM12640 | reverse complement strand
GTGCATTAGCTAGGAATATCCTAGCTAAAAAATTTATCTTATAACAAAACCAGAATTTAATCTAGGAGGCATACTAACACCTGGTTTGTGTATTGGCGGTGGATTCCAGCCTAGTCTAGTAGGAGTTACTCTATCTCTTTCAGCACTTATAAAAGCCCATCTCCAAGGACCACTGCCTGTAAAATAATCATACCAATAATACGCACTTGCATTCGTAATAAAACCTAAAGCTAAAATAGCTAAAACTGCTTTTTTCATTGAAAATCTCCTTTCATTAATGATTTGAATTATTATAATATAACTTAAATAAATTATATTGAAATTTTATTTAAAAAATAGATATTTTGTAACTATAAGTAACAATTAGCTAATTTATATTTCAAATTCTTTAATAATTTAAAATATAAATTAGACTTTTATATCAATTAATCTTGTATCGCTTAAATCTTTTTTAAATTCTTTTGTAAAATCTATAAAATCACTTAATTTATCATTTGTAATTAACTCTTCTAATTTATCTTCGCTTATTTTTAAATTAATATTAAAATCTTTTAAGAGTTTCTTTTCATCATTTGTTAGACTTTTTAGGCCTTGATTTTTTAGCTTTGCTAAGGCTGCTAATTTTTTTAATTCTTCTAATTCTTTCTCTTTTAATTTATCTGTATTTGCAATCTTATATAAGCTAATAAAATCATTATTATTTTTATTATTAGATACTTCTATGTTATCTTCAAAATATCCCTTTTCGCCTACATTTAGAAATTCGCCAAATGTAATAATACCATCAAGATTTTTATCATTATTTAAACTAGCATTTAAAGCATAGCTAATATCAACATAGTATTCATCATTATCTGCTAAAAATTTACTCTCTTCATAGCCTTTTACATAATTAGTGATTATATATTCACCTTTATTATCTCTTCTATATTCAAGCCTTTCAAGTATAAAGTTTAATGTCTTTTTTCCTTCTTTATTGCTTAGCTCCCCATTACCATCAACATCAGCTTCAAGGAATTTTCGTTTATAAGCAATATCACTAAACCACCCAGCTACAAAGCTTGCTGCGTCTTTATCTAAAATAGTGCCTTTACTATTAAAAATGAAATTATCTTCATCAAAAAATTCTTTTAATCTATTGATATTATTTTCACTAAGTTTTACTCCGATATTACTTTCATCAAATTTAAAAAATACATTGTAATCTTGCTCTTTATTTGTCTTAATCTCAAAATTATTTATATTTATTGCATTTTTTATATTGTATAAATCAAAAGAATTTAAAGAATTTGAATTAATTTTATCTTGCCAAGCTATAGGCGTATTTAAATAGTTTCCTAGATAATGTCTCATAAAAAATCCTTTAAAATTATGACTAAATTAGATCTAGCTAATTAATCAAGACATTTTTAAAATCATATAGCTATTTTTTACACTTAAAAAGCAATATTAAAGCACTAATACTTTTTAAAATATGCACTAACATTCGTAATGCAAATTAAGTTAATACATTAAAAAATGATTTGAATTATTATAATTTGATTTTAATTAATACTATTATTATTTTATTTAATGTTTTGATATATTGTAACTTTTAGTAACAATTAATTAAAAATAAAAAATTAAACTTTAATATCAATTAATTTTGTATCGCTTAAATCTTTTTTCAATTCTTTCGTAAAATCTATAAAATCATCTAATTTATCATTTGCGACTAAATCTTCTAATTTATTTTCACTGATTTTAAGATTAAGACTAAAGTCTTTTAAGAGTTTCTTTTCATCATTTGTTAGACTTTTTAGGCCTTGATTTTTTAGCTTTGCTAAGGCTGCTAATTTTTTTAATTCTTCTAATTCCTTTTCTTTGAATTTATCTATATTCATAATTTTATAAATATTACCACTATCAATTTTAATTCGCTCATCACTTGATTTACAATCAGCTGTATATTTATGAATTTTATTTTTACCATCAGCTCCTAAATATTCGCCAAATGTTATTATTCCATCAAGGTTTTTATCATCATTTAAACTAATATTTAAAGCCTTGCTAATATCCATACTCTCGCCCTCTGGCAAAGCTACCATACTAGGTAAATATGTGCCTATGATTGCACTTGAGATTATTTCTTCTTCAAGTGTCTTTTCATTTACTACTATTTCGGCTGCTTCACTAAATACCGTAAATGTATATTTAAATTCCTTGCCCGTTAATTCTCCATCGTTATTAATATCAGCTGCTAAGAGATTTTCTCTATAAGCAATATTGCTAAACCATCCAGCGACAAAACTTGCTGCATCTTTATCTAAAATAGTGCCTTTATTATTAGCAATGAAATTATCGCTATCAAAAAAATCTTTTAATCTATTTAGATTTTTTTCATTTATTTTTACACCGATATTATCACTATCAAATCTAAAAAATACATTGTAATCTTGCTCTTTATTAGTCTTTATCTCAAAATTATTTTTATTTATTTGATAATTTAAATCTTTTAGCTCTTTTTCTGTTAGCTCGTGCTTTTTAACATCAATCCTCCAAGCTATCGGCATATTTTTACTAGCACTTATATCGTGTATCATAAATAATCCTTAAAATACGGTAGTAAAAACTACCGTAACAATTAATCAAGACATTTTCTTAGTGTTTCATTAAAATTTTTGCAATTTCGTTTATTTATATTATAAATAACAGTATCTCTTGCTGAAGAATTAAAAGCCGAACTCCAAGCACCTGACCAAGTAATAAAGTTATAACCATTTGTATAACTAATCCAAGAATACGCACTTGCATTTGTAATAAAACCTAAAGCTAAAATAGCTAAAACTACTTTTTTCATTGAAAATCTCCTTTCATTAATGATTTGAATTATTATAATTTTATTTTAATTAATAATATGATTATTTTATTTAATATTTTGATATATTGTAACTTTTAGTAACATTAAATTAAAAAAATATTTTAAACATTAATATTAATTAATTTTTATATTAATTAAATCTTTTTAAATTCTTTAACCTAAGCTTGAGATTTTTTCTATAATTACGCCAAATCCTTGCCTTGCTACAGAGCCTACGACAAAATCACTAATTAAGGCATTTTCTCCACGAATAGTATCATCAGGTATTATATTTGAGATACTAACGCCTGTTCTTTTTGAAATATTTTTAGCAATTAATTTCCCATCAATATAAAAATCACTAGCACCTTCGCCACGCCTAGCACGAGAATGCTCAATTCCTACTGCTTCTTTATGAATTCCTTTTCTAGTTTTTAATATTCCTATTATTTTTTTATCATCTCTTATAACTTTGATTAAATCCTTATCTTTAAGACCTAGTTTTGCTGCTGTATCTTCGTGTAATTCAATGTAGTTTGAATATTTTAAATGAGTTAGTTTTGAACTAGCAGCAACTAAACTTGAATATATATTTGATTTATACGAAAAGGCTTTTAGATTTAACTCATCTAATGTGGTATTGTTTTTAAATCTTTGTTTTACAAAATAAGGAACTCCACTATAATTTTTCCCAGTTAAAGAATCCTTAGTAAGTGCTAAATCTTCGTTATAAATAGCTATTTCTTTTTTGTATGTTTTTGCTAAGGCGTTTTTGTTATATGCTTTGTTTTTGCTTTCAAATTTTCCACCCCTTGCCATACAAAATAAAGCTTTTTTATAGTGTTTTGGGCTAATTTCTTTTAATTCTTGAATGAATGGTAAGTCCTTTATCTCATCTTCGTTTATTTCATAATCAAATCCACCATCAAGTGCAACATTTATAAAACTTCTTAAATAATAATCACTCGGCTTATCAAGGTCAAATAAATTACCTTCACTATCGCTAATTGCGTTTTTGCCAAATCCTGCTAAGCCTAATTTTTTGCCTAATTCAATTATAAAGCTATCCATACATACGATTTCATTATTGCTAAACTTAACATTAGGAGAATTTAAAATAGGAAATCTAAAATGACTAGCTTTACTCAAAGCACCACCCCAAGGATTAACAACGCCCCAAGTCTCATACATAACGCTATCAGGAACTATATAATCAGCAAACATACTTGTTTCGTTTATAAATGGGTCAATTGCTATGAATAATGGTATTTTAGAGCTATCTTTTAAAGAATTTTTAACATTATTCATATTACTAGCATAAGCAATATTAGCATTCCAAGAAAGCAATATATCTATTCCGTAAGGATATTTTAATGCTGCATTTGTGATTGCGTCGGTGCAAATTGCATTAGTTAGTGGATACCAAGGTAGTTTTGATGGATAAGGGTTTTCGTTGTTTTTGATTTTGTTTTTATATTCGCTAGTTGCTTCATAAGGTTTTTTAGTTTTATCAACTCTAATTCCACTAGGTTTAATTTTGCCTTTATATTTTGCTAATTCAAATTCTCCTGACAAATCATTATATTTACCCCCACCAGCACTCATTCCACCAATTTTATTTAAATTCCCAAGCAAACCAACTAATTCTAAAATAGCATAAGCTGTATAAAATCCATTAGTTTGCATAGTCCCGCCGTGCAAATCAAATGCTACTTTATTTTTATATTTTTTGATTTTTTCTAATAAATATTCATAATCTTTTTTACTAACGCCACTATTTTGCAATAAATCATCTAAAGAATTTGAATTGACACTTTCTTTTAATTTGATAAAACTTGTTTTAACCTTTATTGCTTCATCATCTAAAGTTATTATTCCATCATAATAAATATTAGCTTTTTTACAATCTTTTGCACTTATTAATCCTTGCTCGTTAATAACCATAATTTCATTATTAATTCTTAAAAATTCTCCTTTTTTATAGTTTTTATAATCATCTTCAACGACTAAATAAGCAGCATTAGAAAAACTTACATTGTTTTCATTTAAATTAGTATAAGATAGATATTCTTCATCATAAATTTTTTGATTTATTACATCTTGTAATAAGGCTAAGGCTAAAAACAAATCCCCACCAGGCTTTATAGCAATCCATTTTCCTACGCTAGATGCACTTGAAGTAGAATTTGTAAGTATTGGGGTTATTGTTGCGTATTCTAAATTATTGCTTTTTCTATTTGCTATTTTTAATCCTTGTCTTTTGAAAGGATTTCCAGCTTGAGCAGGAGCACTTGCGAAATTAATCAAAAACTCGCAATTATCAAAATCAGGTTTTAAGTGTGGGTATTTATCAAAATCATTTAAAAAAGCAGCCATTCCAGCTCTCATAGAAAGACCGCAAGTTGCTGTGTGTCCGTGAAAATTGATAGTTCCGAATGATTTTTGAAATCTTTCTTGAAAGAAATTCTTTCTTCCTTCATCGCCTGTTGCGATTATACATAATCCATTTGTTTTCTTTCCAAATTCAGGAGCATTTTCATCTATTAAATCAGTATGATTATAAACTTCTTTAAATCCTTTTACATAGCCTTCATTAAACAAATCTCCGCCATTTACTATCTCATCTAAAAATTTATCAGGCTCAATACTTTGCCATTTATTTTCTCCCCTTTTTCCAACTCTTTTTAGTATTTTAGTTACCCTTGCTTTATCATTTAATTTATCAAATATTAAATTACCCCTAGCACAAACACTTGAATGGATTTTGCCTTGATTTGTGAGTAAATAACTATCTTTTATACTAGTATTCATATTAAGCCAAGGGTCGCTTGATAATAAACTATATGGATTGCCAATAACTTTTAAAACCTTATTATCTAATACTTTTACCCTAACACCACAATGAGTAACGCAACCATTACAAACACTTGAATAATACTTGCCGATTTGTGGATTTAGGCTATTTGCATATATGCTATCGTTTGTTTTTGTTTGTGGTTTTATGATTTTTTGTATTGTTTCATTGTAAAAATAAGCCCCTGCTATGCCTGTTATCCCTGATGCTATTAAAAACTTTCTTCTACTCACTTAATTCTCCTTTTATTTGTTTTTCTAATATGCTTACTAAAAGACAAAACAAACTTATACAAATTAGCCAATTGCCAAATACAGAACCTAAACTATCACTACCTAAGATTTTTGGTGTGTATGTTAAAAATCCACTCATAATTTTTGGCATAGAATTTCCTGCAAAAACTACATTGAATTTAAAGCTAAAGCTATAAATTATCATAGATAAAAATGCAAGTAATAAAAAGAATTGATTGTTTTTTAATCTTGTAAAAAGATTTATTAAAATAATAAAAATTAAGCAAAACTCAAGTATGAAAATCTCATAAAATCTAGCCATAAATACATATTGATATAGCTCTTTAATTTCTTTATTAAAACCAAGCATAAAGCTAAACCAAAATAATCTTAATAATAAATCACATACTATTAAAGCACTAGCAAGTCTTATAAAGATAAAAAGATTGATTTTATAATTTATGATTTTTGAATATACAAATAAGACTAAAGCACATATTCCAACACCGCCTACACCGCCATTTGCAGCAAATAAAAGTGGTAAAACAGGTGTATTCCAAAAACTAACTCCAACACTTGTTCCTAAAATATATCCAGTGTATAAAGGAATGCAAAAAGATACAATAAGTGTGATTATTCCTAATTTTTTAGTATTTTTATTGTTAATATGCTTATATGCTAATAGTATTAGTAAAATAGGGTAGGTTATAAGTAATATAATTCCTATTTTCATAGCTGAAGTTGATAGATTACCCCAGCCATTTAAAAAGATTTCAAAAACTCTGCTAGGTTGTTTTAAATCATCAATTAAATTAAAAGGAATTGCACATAAACAAACAAAAGAAATTATCATTGAAAATAGGGCGATATTTTTGTAGTTTTTCAATCCAAATACTAAATATAAACTAGCACATAAAAACGCTCCAAAACTAGCTCCTGCTATGAAAAAATCATTCACAACATCTAAAGCCCAAGTTCGCTGAACGCTAAAACCTTCTAAAACTACAGCACTCATTTTATTCTCCATTCTTCTTCTAAAGCCAAATCAAATTCTTTTGAAATATCTTGAAACATTTTATGATTAGGATTGATTTCATTTAATTCATTGTCTAAATTAATATAAAAAACTTGTGGTTTAGTCCCAAAATTTTGCTTTAAAACACTTGTTGGATAATCTTTTAATATTTGTGAAATTTCACTTGAACTATCATTTAAATCGCCAAAAATTCTAGCCCTACCAACGCAGGTTTGAACACAAGCTGGTAATTCATTATTATCTATTAAATGCACACAAAAAGTGCATTTATCAGCTACTTTTGTATTTTTATTAATAAATCTTTTATCATAAGGACAGGCATTTACGCAGTAACTACAACCCCAGCATATTTCATTATCTACTAATACTATTCCATCTTCTCTTTTAAAAGTTGCTCCTGTAGGGCAAACGCTTACGCAAGGTGGATTTTCGCAATGATTACAAAGTTCTGGCAAAAATGCCTTAAATACTTCATCGCTTTTACTTAATTCATATTCAGTAACAAATGTTCTAAATTGTTCGTGGGGGACTTGATTTTCATTGATACAAGCAGCAGTGCAAGCTTGACAGCCGATACATTTTCTAAGGTCAATTAGCATTGCATAGCGTTTTTTTCTATCTCCTATATATCTTTTATCTTTTTTATCTATTCCATTATTTTTTAGGCTAAAAGCATAACTTGATGAAGCTAATGTGGTTGTAATAAATACTCTTCTATTCATATAAAACCTTTGATTTAGATTTTAATGAGTATATTTTTTGATTGTATAATTAAAGTTAAAATTTAATAATAAATTAAGGTTTAAATATTATTGCCTAATTTTGGTTTGTTATTATCAATAAGTTTATATATAAATTTTATATAAATTTTTATAAGAATTTAATAACCATTAATATTTTTTTAAACCTACCGATATAGAAAAATAACGGGGGTTTAAAATGCAAATATCAAACTATAATCACTTTTATAATATTTTAAAGCGTGAAGCAATAATTAATTACAATGTAAAAGAGCGTAATCAAAGCACAATTGATAGTGTAAGAGAGCAATATATCAAAAATCTTAATTTAGATGAAAACTTATTAAATGATTTAAATAATACATTTATAAGAGATGATTATTTGCCAAAGAAAGCTTATACAATCAAAGAAGCTTTAAAGAATTTAAATAGTGATTATAGTGAAGCTTTAAAAGATTTAAAATATAACATAAATCAAATGTCTAATTTAATTTATAATTCAGCTTTTAGCGATTTTGATGAAACTTTTGTTGATGATGGGACTAATTTAGGCAATCTAAAAACCAAGCTTAATTTAAAATTAAGAGTAATGCAAGAATACAAAGTAAGTAATATTTATCAAAGAGCTTTTAGTGATTTTTTTAACCCTGAAGACAAAAAAGAACTAAGAGAGTTTTTAAAAGATTTTAAGATTAATAATGAATACATTGATGAAAGTCTTAATAATATTAATGATAGTGATATTTTAAAATTATTATGTGATAAAAATATTAGCGTTAAAGATTTTATAAGTGAGTGCAAAAGATTAAAAGCTATAGAAGAAAATGAACTAAATCAAAAACTAGAAAATAATAAAAAAGATGATTTTAAACCAATAGAAGTAAAAGGCACAAGCACTCGTGAAAATATGGAAGAGATTTTAAGTAAGATTGACCCACGCAAAGTAAAAGATGAAAGAGATTTATTAGCTATTGTAATGGCATATAAAGATAGCAAGAATTTATATGATAAAAGAATTTAAAATAAAGGAATAATTATGAAAATAAATTCTTATTCAACATATCAAATAACTAATATAAGCAAAAAAGAAACAAATAACGAGATTAAAAAAGTAGATAATAAAGCAGATGATAAAAAGGTAGGAGTTGTTTTAGGATACGGAGTTGATAAAGATGGCTTTTTTACAAGTGATTTTAACAAAGCTGCAGGTATTCCGGATAATTATAAAATCCACAGCGATACTTTAAAAAATCTAGTAGATAGAAATAACAATTCTTTAAGAGCATATAGAAAGTATTATGAAATTGATATAGCAAAAACTGTTAATAACGCTTATACACTTTTTAGCCAAGTTGTAAGTGAAGATTTTTTAAACTCTAAAGATTTTTTTAACACCGAAGATATAAAGCAATTTCCACAAGGTTATATTCAAGCAAGAAGTGATGAAATCAAAATCAATAAAATTTTACATTCACCTGATGATTATGAGAATAATCACGGAATGACTTTTCAAAATGAACTTTACCAAACTCATCATCCCTTATTTTATTCTTTTGACAATGACGATAAAACCTTACCAAACACAAATGTTTTTCCACCTGACAATGTCAAGCAAGACCCTAGATTTAGTGGATATTTTGGTGATTATGACGAAGCAAGACAAAATTATATAAATGAAAATGGAGAAATATCAAAAGGTGGGCTTTTGATAGGTATATTAAAATCAAACCCAACTTTAATTGAAGGAAAAAGCACATATAAAGGTAAATTAAGTGGTTATGATAGAAAAATTAGCTCGGCTACATTTTTTGCATTTGATAAAGCGTTAGGAATGCAAGTAATGGCAAGGGGAGAAAATGGCTTTATGAGTGCTGAAGTTGAGCGTATGCCAAGATGGCTGAAAGATTATGTCAAATTAAATGCTTATGATAAACCATTAAGCCAAAGAAGTGCTATTTTAGAAAGTGCTAATTATACTAAAACCTTATATAGTCTTAATAGTGGATTTTTTAGTAGTAATAAAAAAGCTGAAGAAAAACAAGCTGATGAATTTATGAGAAAGATAAGAGAATTAATGGGTTTAGAAAATCCAAATAAAAACATTAGCGAATTAAATTATGATGAGTTTTTAAAACTAGCTTTTAGTTTTAGCCAAAATAAAGTATCTAATATAAGATTGTTTGATATAAAAGTTTAGATTATTTTAGAAATTTTATTGCAAAAGTTATAAGATATTTTGATTTTTGAAAAGATTTTCTTATCTTAAATTCTTAAAACTAAATAGAATTTAAAATAAGAATAAAAAGCGAATTAGGAATAATCCTAATTCAAAATTATTAAAGTTTGCCGCCTTCTACAACAACGCTTTCTTTATCAATATCAGTTCCATAAACAGGTGCTAGAGTTTCATCATAATTTTTGTGGAAGAATTGCTCTTCGCCTAGTTTTACTATCTCATTATTTAGCCATTCTAAAAGCTCTTTATTGCCTTTTTTAACAGCAGGTGCGATTACATCAATATCCCCTAATTCACTAATACCTACTACAAAATCAGGATTGTTTTTAACCCAAGCAAAAAGCAAGGTATTATCGTGTGCTAGTGCAGCACCTCTGCCATCTAATAATGCTCCAAAAGTTTCAGTATTTTGGTCGTATTTTGCTAGATTTACTCCGTTTTTATTTTTTGTAAAATACGCATCAGCAGTTGTGCCTTTATTTACGATTAGAGTTTTTCCATCTAGTTCTTTAATGTCTTTAATCTCTGCATTTTTAGGACTTGCAATGCCTAATGAAACTTTCATATAAGGTAATGCAAAATCAACAACTCTTGCTCTTTCAGGTGTTTTTGTAAAATTAGCTAAAATAATATCAACTTTATCAGATTGTAAAAACTCAACCCTACTAGCAGCCTCAACAGGAACTAAGGTTAATTTATCTTCACTACCTAATAAATCTTTAGCAATTCTTTTTGCAAAATAAATATCATAGCCTTGGAATTTGCCTTCTTTATCAACAAAGCCAAATGGTGGTTTATCAGCAAAAACACCTATTTTAATATTATCGCTAGTTTTAATCTCTTCAATATTTCTAGCATTAGCAAAACAGGTTAGTAAAGCCCCTGCAACAAGTGATAAAATAACTTTTTTCATAATTTCTCCTTTAAATAAAATCGCTTGTAATTAAAACGCAAAAAAATTAATAAAAGATAATTTTAATCCTTTTTAAATTCAAACATATTTAAAAATTGCTTAGCTCTATTAGTTTGCGGATTTGTAAAAAACTCTTCAGGACTTGCAATTTCAACAATTTTGCCACTATCCATAAAAATAATTTTATCAGCTATAGCTCTAGCAAATGCCATTTCGTGAGTTACTATTAGCATTGTTTTTTCTTCTTTTGCAAGATTTAATAATACATCTAAAACTTCTCTTACTATTTCAGGATCAAGCGCAGCCGTAACTTCATCAAAAAGCATAATTTCAGGATTCATACATAAAGCTCTAACTATTGCAATTCTTTGTTTTTGACCGCCACTTAGCTCTTTTGGATAGGCGTTTTGTTTATGCTCTAAACCAACTTTTTGTAATAAATCTAGGGCTTGTTTTAAAACTTCATCTTTTTTACGCTTTTGAACTTTCATAGGAGCTAATAAGATATTTTCAAGCACATTTAAATGGTCAAACAATTCATAGCTTTGAAACACCATTCCAACATATTTTCTAATCTCTTGCCAGTTTTTATAATCTTTAGTAATTATTTCATTTTTTATATAAATATTTCCACTAGCTATATTTTCAAGTCCGTTAATACACCTTAAAGTTGTGCTTTTTCCACAGCCACTAGGTCCTACTAAAACAACAACTTCGCCTTTATTAACTTCAAAAGAAATATCCTTTAAAGCGTGGTTATTGCCGTAAAATTTATTAATATTTTCAAGTTTTAAAATACTCATTAACTCCACCTTTTTTCTAGTATTTTTGATATTTTTGATAAGGGATAACAAATTATAAAATATATAAAAAATATAATTGTATAAATATATAAAGGTGCTAGATTGCTAATAAATAATGTAACTTCTTTTAATTGATTACCTATTGCTAAAATATCTACAACACCTATTAAATAAGCTACTGAAGTAGTCTTAATCATACGGCTTAAAAGATTTATTACATTAGGAATTAATCTTTTTAATGCAAGTGGCAAAATAATATATCTATACATTTGGTATTTGCTAAGTGCAAGTGCGATTGAGCTTTCAAATTGGTGTTTAGGAATACTTGTTATTGCACCCCTTACTAAATCCATCATCTCAAACATACCCCAAATCACAAATACAATAATAGTAGCACTAATAGCATCTATACTAAGCCAACTTGACATTCCAAAATATATTAAAAATAGCCAAACGATAATAGGCATAAACCTTATAATTTCAAGAATTATTTTTAGAATATAAAAAATAATTTTATTTCCTAAACTCATAAAAACGCCTAAAATAAGCCCACCTATAATTGAGAAAAATATAGATACAAAAGATATAAATAAAGTAACTTTTAAGCCTTCATAAAGCCTTGAATAAATTGATAAATCAAATAGTATTTCACTCATTTTCTAATCCTTGCTTCAAACCAAGTTAAAAATAATGAAAGCGGTAAAATCATTATAAAATAAGCAACACAAAGCATAAATAAAGCTTCATTAGTCACATAATAAAGTCCTATTATATCTTTTGCTGTATAGACTAAATCAGCTAGAGCTATTACACTTACTACTGATGTTTCTTTTAACAAAAATATTATATTTGCATTAATACTAGCTATAGAAACTCTAAGTGATAATGGCAATAATATGTAGTATAAAACTTGATTTTTGCTTAATGCTAGAGCATATCCTGCTTCTATTTGGTGCTTATTAATAGCATTTAAGCCTGATTTTAAACTCTCAGCCATATATCCACCACCTAAAAATGCAAGTCCAATTACTCCACAAGTAAAGGCTTCAAGTTTAATTCCAAGCTTTGGCATTGCATAATATAAGAAAAACAAATGAATTAAAAGCGGGGTATTTCTTGAAAGCTCTATATAAGCATTACAAATTAGTTTTAAAAACCTTAGTTTATGTAGTTCAACCCACATACAAAATAGCCCTATTAAAAATGATAAAACTATGCCATAAAATGCAAGTTTTATAGTAAGGATTAATGCGTCTATGTAAAGTGGATAAAACTCTTTTATAACTTCAAAATCCATCTAAGCTCCTAGCTAAAATAAAAACGGGTTAAATATATCTTTTTTTGATAAATAATATTTGCAATTTTATTTTCAAATTCTTTTAATTTTGTTACAAAAATTATTAATAAATATGTGTATATATTAAATAATTTTATTCAAATAAATTAACTTGATTTTGAGATAAATAATTTAAAGAAATCTTTAAGAATGCTTATTTATAATCAGCCTTTTAATTTTGGCTAAGTTTTAGCTATACAAAGGATTTTTATGAAAACTTCAAATTTTGGTGCAGAACTTGCACACTTTCATCAAAACTACCTAAGCAAATTCTATAGCAATACTAAAGCGGTTATGGTTTTAAGCATAATGGCAACTTTATATTTTGCTATTTTTGGTGGTGTTTTTGCAGTAACAGGCGAATTTACTCGTATCGGTGGGGAAATTCTTGAGCTTTTTGGAATGGATTTAAGTTCGTATTCATATTATCAAAAGCAAAATCTAAACGGAACTATGCTAACTCGTGTTGATGGAGTTATGATTATTGGACTTATAATTGGTTGTTTATTAGCTGCTAGCGTTGCTAATAAGGTGTATTTTAGAAAAATAGCTTCTAAGACTAGATTTTTTCAAGCATTAGTAGGCGGGATATTAGCAGGATTTGGTGCTAGACTTGCTTGGGGATGCAATTTGGCTAACTTTTTTACAGGTCTTCCTTATTTTTCTTTACATACTTGGGTTTTTGCTATTTTTATGTGTCTTGGGGTTGCAGCGGCTATTTTGGTGCTAAAAATTAAGATTTTTGCTCCTAGATATGAGATGATTAAAACAAATACTCCGCAATTAAAAATAGATAAGAATTTAGAACAAAAAAACAAAATTATTTTATTTCTTAGTGTGATTGCTTTTTTTGTATTCTTTGCATATTTAGCTAGTAATGATACTAAAAATCTTCCTACAGCATTGATATTTGGTGTGATTTTTGGCTGGTTGATACAAAAAGGACAGATTTGCTTTACTTCTTGTTTTAGGGATTTATTTTTATTTAAAAGATATAGCTTTTCTTTAGCTTTATTTGTATCAATGTTAGTTGCTAGTATTTTCGTATTTGCATTATTAAATAAAGGCGGATACAACGCTAAGGTTTTAGAAATATCTCTTGGGCTTTGCACGGGAGCATTTATATTTGGCTTTGGTATAGTGTTTGCAGGTGGTTGTGAATGTGGATTTTTATATCGTGCAGTAGAAGGGCAAACTCATTTTATAGTAGTTGGTATTGGAAATATAATAGGAACTATGCTAATTGCTTTAAATTATGATTTATTGCCTAAGTGGTTTTTGAGTGGAGAAAAAATCAAATTAAGCGGATATAGTGGTCTTGGCATTAATATAGCTTTATTTTTAATAAGCATTGCTTTAATATTATTTTATGCAAGGAGAAAAAATGAAAATTGATTATTCTATTTCTTTATTAGGCGAACCTTGTCCTTATCCTGCAATTGTTGCTAATGAAGTAATTCACAAGCTAAAAAGCGGCGAAGTATTAGAAATAATTAGCGATTGTCCGCAAAGTATTAATGGAATTCCACCTGATATGAAAGCTTTAGGTCATAGTTGCGAAGTAGTGCAAAATGGCTCTGTTTTAGGCTTTTATATCACTAAAAAATAAGTTTAGAATTTAAAACAGAAGTTTTAAATTCTAATTAACTTAAATCTTAAAATATAAACTAGACTTGCAAGTAAGCAAAAAACGCTTATTATGCAAGCTAGTGCAAAACTCGTATTAGCATTCATAGCACCGACTAAAAACGCTGCAAATCCTGCGAACATAAATTGCATAGCTCCAAGTATTGCTGAAGCACTACCTGAATATTTTTTAGATTTTTGCATAGCTTTTGTAACTAGATTTGGTGTTATAAAGCCTAGCATACATAAAGTTAAGAATAAAAATAAAGTAAAAGTATAAAAATTATTTGATAAAAGTATTAAGCAAAATGAATTAATTATCATTGTTAGACAAGCTATAAAAATTACTTTTGATATACCAAATTTAGAAGTAAAATACACATTTAATCTAGCTGTTATCATAAATCCTAAAGAATTTATCCCAAATATTAATCCATATTCTTGTAAGCTGATATTAAAAACATTGGTAAAAACAAAACTTGAACCACTAATATAAGCAAATAAAGTGCTCATAATTAAACTTGAGCTAATTACATAAATTAAAAAACTTTTATTAGTTAAAACACTTTTATATGCTTTATAAATATTTGAAAATGAAAATGGAATTTGATTTTTGTTACTTTCTTTTATATAAAAAATACTTAAAAATAATAATAAAATTCCAAGACAAAATAAAGTAATAAAAATGCTTTGCCAAGAAAAGTATTTAAGCAAAAGCCCACCAATGCTAGGAGAAATCATAGGAGCTATGCTAGAACTAATCATCATTAATGAAAATACAGCCACTGCTTTTTGCTTAGAAAAACAATCATTTACAATAGCTCTTGCAATCACAACCCCAGCACATCCGCCAAGTGCTTGCATAAATCTTAAAGCAATAAAAGTATAAATATTATCAACTAAAAAACATAAAAAGCTAGATATTATAAATATGAAAAGTCCTATAATTAATGGGATTTTTCTACCATAAATATCGCTAATTGGTCCATATAATAATTGTCCTAATGCAAAGGCTATAAAAAAACTAGCAATGCTTAATTGAGTATAAAACTCACTTGTATTAAAACTATGCTGAACTAAGCTTAATGCAGGTAAATACATATCGGTTGCAAGTGGGGCAATAGCACTTAAAAATGCCAATATTAAAATAAAAAATTTTTCTTTCATCTATACTCCTAAAAAATATGATATTGTCTTAATTTGGCAAATGAAGTTTTATGCAAGGAAAATTACCTTGCATAAATTATTAATGTTGATGATGATTGATTGCTTCTGGATATTTATAGCCTTTTTTCTCTAAATATTCTTGCATAAATTTAATTTCAATTTCTTGAGCTTTTATAATATCATTAGCTAATTTTTTGATATTTTCATCTTCTCCATATTTTAAAACGATTTTAGCCATATCAACAGCACCAATGTGATGAGGTAGCATACCTGCTACAAATGCTATATCAGGGTCGTTTTCATTCATACCTGCTTGCATTTTAGAATGCATTTTCATCATACTTTCATTTAGTTCTTTTTTCATATCGTTTAATTCTTGAGGACTTAAATCTTTAGCAAATAAACTAAATGCACCTAAGCATAAACATAAAAAAATTTTTTTCATAAAATACTCCTTGTTTTAAATAAAGATATATTTTATTAATTAGTAATTTCTATTAAGTAAATTATTTAGATTTTACATTAATTAAGACTATTTCGCTACTTGCATTAAACCTAGCTACTATACCCCAAAATCCCGCTCCACTTGTTACATACATTTTGCTATTTTTTACATTATATAAGCCTTTTAAATATCCTTGCTCAAGTTTAACAGCTAGGCTAAAAGGAAAGATTTGTCCTGCGTGAGTATGTCCAGCTAGGATTAAATCATAAGGGCTAACATCGTATTTTTTAACAAATTTTGGCTGATGGGTTAGTAAGATATTAAACTTATCTAATTTAGGCTTTAATTTGCTAATATCAGACTCAAAAGTCTTAAGCTTTAGCCCCATCAAATCATTTACACCTGATATTACAAAATCATCAAATTCTATGCTTTTATTATCTAAAAAATGCAATTTATATTTTTTTAATTCCTTAGCGATACTGCCTACTCCGTGATAATATTCGTGATTTCCTAAGACATAAAATGTGCCATAGGTTGATTTTAATTCATTTAGATAATTAAGGTTTTTGACATTATTAATACCTGTATCTACTAAATCTCCTACGATTACTACTAAATCAGGATTTAAAGAATTAATTTTATTAATTATATTTATAAAAAACTCATCATTTAAATTCTTTTTTAGATGAATATCAGCTATCATTGCGATTTTTAAATCTTTTTTTAGTTTATCTTCGTTTAGATTTATTTCTTTTATTTTAGGGACTTTTATTGCGTTTTTTGATACCTTATAAAAAAATACAAAAGCTATGAAAATAAATATATACTCATAATTTAAAATATTTATATCTTTTAAATAATAAATAAGTATAAAAAATATAGGAAAAAAATTGAATATCTCCCATATATCAATTGCTTTTGCAAAATGTTCTTCATAGACTATTTTTGTCTTGATATAATAAAAACTCATAATCATAAAAAACACAATAGTTGAAGCAATTAAAATTATAAAAGAATAATATAAAAGCTCTTTAATTAAGTTTTCTTGAGTAATTAGGCTTAGTTCAAACGCAAAAATAATACTATAAAAAGCCACAATTATTTTTCTAAATTTATTAAAAGTATTATTTTTAATAGTTCTTAAAAGCATATTTGCATTAGCGAAAAATACCAATAAAAAATATAAAATACCAAGTAATATAGCCATAATTAGTCCTTATTAGAATTTAAATTAGGAATTTCAAACTGCAATTCATCAGCAAATAGATTTCTCATACCAAAAATCCTACTTAATATTACATCTTGTTCTTTTACACTTGAGAGATTTTTGCCTGCATCTATTGTGGTTATTGCTACTTTCCCAACGATAATTCTACTCTCAACTCCACGCTCATAATTTTTAATCCCCCATAAATTATGCAATATATAGATTTTGTTATCAAATTCTCCTAAATATAAAACTATATGACCTTTTAGAGCTAGCAAGGTTGCAAAAGGTATTGCATTGCTTTTAATATAATTATATTTTTGTTTATTGCTAAGTTTTGAGATATTAAAAAATATTTTTCTATTTAAATAATCTTTTTGATAGATTTGATCTTGCGAATTTCTAGCTAGAAAAACTCCAAATGTGCCAAAGACATCTTTTAAAAAAGCAGAGCAATCTCTATCGCCGTTTAATCCGCCCCAGCCATAGTTTTGTCCTATTAATTCATTTGCGATTTTTTTTAAATCAACGCTAGAAAAACTATCTCCAAGCTTGAAAAAATCTTCTTTTTTGACCTTTATTTCAATAAGTTTTGCGTTATTGTTTAAATCCTTTTTAAAAACTCTTATAGTATAAAAATTAGCACTTTCTTTACTTAATGCCAAAGGCATTCCAATTCTTGCGTATTCTATGAAGTCTTCATTTTTATCTATTAATGCAATTTTATCTTTTTTAGGCATTATGAAGTCTTTTGATGATTTATAAATATTTAAATCTTCATCACTAATAAATGCAATATTTTTATTTTCTATAAAGCCAACTACCACGCTATTATAAATAAAACTCCAGCCAAAATCCTTGCTAAAATGAGAGATTTTAACAGGAGTATATGCGTAGATAAATGAGTTTTGCAAATAATCAAACGGATAGCCTTCACCTGCTAATTTAGGATTTTTAAATCTTGGTTTTTTAGTAGGTAATAATCTTAAATTACTTGAATGAATAATGATTGCATTTTTTGAAATTTTGTTTAAATTATCAAAATCAGCATTATCCACTATATTTTGCATTAATTTTTGAGAATTTAATTGATAATTTTCTCCATAACCTGTGTCTTTTAAAATATCATTTGCAATATTTTTCATATTGATATTTGTTTTATCAATTCCCCACACATAAAATAGGTTTTTTAAATAATTTTCTTTTAATTTTTGTGATACTTCTTTAGTGATATAAAACTCATTGCTCTCATAATTATTTAAATCTTGAGATGGAAGAGCAAAATAATTTTTACTGCAAGAAGTAAAAACTACAAGACAAATAATTAAAATAATATTTTTCATCATTCAAATCTAATTAAAATTTCACCTATAAATTTATTATCTTCGTAAGCTTCAACCCTATAAATCTTACCTGCTTTATCTATTGAGTATTGTTTTTGCATATTTTTAAGGCTTAGTTTTATACTATCTTCACTATCTTTTGCGTTATAGCCTATGACATTTATCCTTACTTTATCGTGTTTTTTAACTAAAAAATAATTTTTTACTTCAATCATTTTTGCAAAATTAGTTGTGATTTCTTTATCATCAACAATTAAATTTAACTTATCAATAATATCGCTATATTCAACATTTTTTTCTAAATACAAATTAGTTTGAAAGCGATTGCCGTATTGAATACTAAAGCCATTATCTTGATTGTTTTTAAAAATCGCAGTTAATTCATTGCTAGCTTTATAAGTAAATGGCAATTTTATTGGAATAAATCTTATTTTTTCTCTTGGTTTTTGAAGGCTTAATAAAAAGCGATTTTCAATTTTAATTAAAATCGGTTTTTCAATAACTTCTCTTACTGCATTAGGATTTAATTCAAATTCTCGTTCAAACTCAACTCCAGCAGCCTTTAAATAGCTCTCAATTGCTAGTAAATGATAATATGCTCTTTCGTGAGTTAATAGATTTTTGCTAGCTTCGTTTGCATAGGCGGCTTTACCTTGAGTAATTGCATAATAAGTTAGGCTTTTTAGCATTTCTTCATCGCCATTTGCTGTGTTTGTGTTTTTTAAATGATAGCTATGTAATTTGTGTAATAAATTATTATTTATACTTTCACAAGCTTTACTTGCAATTTCGTTTAAATTCCCGTATTTTGCGTCAATTTGCTCTTGGTCAATTATGCAAGAATTTCCCCATTTTTTAGGATTTTTATCCTTATTTATATAATTTGGAGAATAATATCCACTACCATCGTGAAGATTTATTATGAGTTTTACTTCAGGTAAAGTTATTATTTTTTTGATTAATTCAACCGTGTAATAATCAGGGTCATCTTCGCTAAGTTCTGCGAATTTGCGATTTAAATCTCCAAATTCTCCACGACTTCTAGCAATTATTGAATCAAATGCAAGATTTGGCACGACAATTACTTTTCCTTTAGTGATTTTATAATCAGTGATTAATAAGCTAGCAGCGTGAAAACCACCTGGCTCATCTCCTTGAATACCGCCAAAAATCAAAACGGTATTATCACAAACTTTTTCACATTCTCCTAAAGTGTTTATAGTAAAATTTAAAGCAAATAAATTAAGACTTAAAAATGTTAAAAATATCTTAAGCATTCAAAAACTCTCTTACCATTTTATCTACACTAAACACATCATCAATAGTATTTATTTTACTATCAGCAAATTTATCTAAAGCCTTAAATACTGCGTCACTAATATCATAGAATTTACATTCATCTTTTAAATATTTATATACAAATTCTTCATTAGCAGCATTGATAATAACACCTAAATCAGGATTATTTAATAGCTCATCTTTTAGTTTGAAAATAGGGTATTTATTAGGATTTATCTCAAAGAATTCTAATTTAGCAAGTTTTAAAATATCAAAATATTCACAAGCAGCAAAATCACTCTCACCTAAGAGTGCATTTGCAATGCTAAGCTTCATATCAGGTACGCTAAAATAAGCACTCATTGAGCCATTAATACTTTCGCAAAATGCGTGAATACTTGAGCTTGGCTCTATGATTGCATCTAATTCTAAATTAGGGTATAAATGTTTTGCTTCTATTAATTCATAAAGCTTATTTGTCATTGTTGCACTATCTATTGTGATTTTTGCTCCCATATCCCAATTAGGGTGTTTTAAGGCTTCATTTGCTTTTAGATTTGCAACTTCATTGTATTTAAAAAATGCCCCACCACTAGCAGTAATTGTGAGCTTTTTAGGGTGTTTAATACCCCTTAAAAGTGCTGCTAATGCACTATGCTCGCTATCAATAGGAGAGATATTAAAAGTATCAAGAAATTTTCCAGCCACAACCAAGCTTTCTTTATTTGCTAAAAAGAGTTTTTTATCTAATTCTTGAGTTTGTAAAGATATTTTAAGCCCTGCAAATCCTACTATTGCATTGATAATTCCATCACTTTTTAAATCTTGCATTATAAATGCAGCGTCTTTTATTGAGTATTTATTAGAATGATTGACTTTATCTAGTATTTCATCACTTGCTAAGACTATTTTAGGATTAAACATTTTTATTTGTTCGTTTAATAATTCATAGTTTTTATAAGCACTAATGCACTCTAATTTAATATCAGCTTGTTTTATTATTTTTAAAGCATTAACGCCGATTGAACCAGTTGAACCAAATACACTTATAATTTCAGGTTTTGTTGGATTTATAGTAAAGCTCATAAGAATACCACCATAATAATACTAGCAAAAATCAAAGCATCAACTCTATCTAATACTCCGCCATGTCCAGGGAAAAGCTCTCCACTATCTTTAACCTTCGCTAAGCGTTTTAAATAGCTTTCAAATAAATCTCCAAATACAGCAAAAAACGCCATTAAAAATGATAAAAATAAAACTTCTAAAAAGCCAATCTCACTATAAACAAAACTAGCATAAATACTTGAAACTATTGTGCTAATAATAATTCCGCCGATTACTCCTTCTAAAGTCTTATTAGGAGAACTTGGACTAAAGCTAGTTTTTCCATATTTTTTACCTACAAAATAAGCAAAACTATCACATAAAACAACGCTTAAAAGTAGCCAAATAAAGCCACTTAATTCAAATCTAATATAAGTTTCAAAAATAAAGCTAATTCCAATTCCTGCATAAATAAATGGTAGAATTTCTTTTAAATCTCCTTGTTTGTATGCTAAAAAAGAAGCAAGAACTAAAATAGCAAAAATCATAGAAACCACAGGCATTTGAGTATAAATTCCTAATATCAATCCTAAAGCTAAAATTAAATAATTATTTTTAGTATCAAATAATTTACAAGCTTCAAAATATCCAATGCCACTAGCTAATAAAAATATTATTAGCCATAAATAATAAGAATTTATCGCTAGAAAAATTACTGCAATTATTGCAAAAATTAAGCCTGTTTTTATTTTTTCATTCAACATAAATACTCCTTAAACAAGTTTATCAAAAAGCCTATCGCTTTCTTTTATTTCTTCAATTTCTTCATCTTCTTCTATCATAACACCGAAAAAATTAGCTCTTTTATGCTCTTTTTTAGGGCGTTCTTCTTGATATGATTTTTCATCATCAAGATTTGTGTTTGTTTTTGAGCTTTCGCTACTTTCTTCTATTACATTAACTTCTGGCGTAACTAAAGTAATTTGCTCATCAGCAAACATTTTTGCATTATGTTTTGCGTGATTATCAATCGCTACGCCTTGATTTTGATTTATATAATTTATATTTCCAATATTGCTAACACTCATAAAAAAACCTTTATAGTATCGTAATTAACATAATTAACGAATGCTTTTTCAATAATTTTTACATTTGCTCTTTTTGTAAAATCTACTAAAAAATTACCTTCTTTTTTACCAGAATAACAAGCACAAAGACTTGCAGCATGATAGATTAAATCTATATCATAGCTTTTTTTGTTGCTTGAAATTATTACATGAGAGCCTTTTAAATCCTTTAAATGAAACCATAAATCATCTTTTTTGCTATTTTTTAGCAAATATTCATTAGCGTTTTCATTAAGTCCTACGCTAATTTTGTAATCATTTACATAAAAATTTAATATGTTTGGATTTTGCTGGGTTTTGCCTTTTTTATTGTTTTTTGCGAATAATGAGCGTAAAAATACTTCATCTTTTGTGCAAATTATTGCTTGTTTTAGACTATTTAAAGCATTTATTTTTTCGTTTAGATTATCTTTTTCTATGCTTATATTTTTTGCTTTTTGGCTTAATTTTTTAGCGTTTTTATAAATATTATTTAGCTCATATTTTGCAGAGTTGATTAAAGAATATTTATAAATTCCTATTTCAAATTCTCTTTCGTAATCTTTGATTTTATATAAGTTTTCTTTTAGTGCATCGCCTTTTGCGTATTCATAAAGTGCTTTTTTGTTTAGCAATTCTTCATCTTCTAAAGAATTTATTAAAAGCTCTAATTTTTCAATTTTTTTATCATTTTCCATTATTTTTTGAGCTTTTAATGAGTTTAATTTCTCGTTTTGAAGACTTGCAAAAATATTTGCGAAATAAATTTTAAAATCTTCAATTTTTATATTTTTTTCAGTGATTTTTGTAGGTTCTAAATCTATGTAAGGTTCATTTTGTAAAATATCTCTAAGGTTGTTTTTGCCGTATCTTAAGGCACTTATTATATTTCTTTTATCATCTAAGATTAGTGCATTTGTAAATTTTCCTGAAAACTCAAGTATTAAATAAAATTCCATTTTTTTATAAGCGTGAGCTAAGGCTAGTTTAAACTCTAAAATCCTATTATTTATAGGCACTTTAATATCTAAAATACTTGCGTTAAAAAGCATTTTTTTAAGTTGTAAATCAAATGGACTAGTATAATCTTTAGCATATAAATTACCACTATAAATTGCACTTTTGCCCTTGGTTAAATCAAAATATAGTTTATCTTTAAACTCAATACATAAGCAATTATCATTTATTCTATATGCACGATTTATCTTTTTATATTGCTTTAAATAATCTTTAATTTGCACTAAATCATAATAATTCATTTTTAATCCTTTTATTAATTTTAACGGCTAAAATTAATAAAATTAGAAAAAAAGGGAAATCTATGACTTTAACAGAACAAATATTTGCTCATCATATAGGAAAAGAAGTAAAAGCAGGTGAGATTATTGATTGTCCTATTGATATGGTAATAGGAAATGATATTACAACTCCAATTTCTATTAAACAATTTAAAAAAAGTGGTGCTACAAAATTAGCTAATCCTGATGGCTTTGCAATTGTGCTTGACCACTATATTCCTGCAAAAGATATTCTAAGTGCAAATCAAGCAAAAATTAGTAGAGATTTTGCAAAAGAACATAATTTAAAATATCTTTTTGATGAAAAAAATATGGGTATTGAACATGCACTTTTACCTGAAAATGGACTTATTAGCCCAGGTGATGTGATAATTGGTGCAGATAGTCATACCTGTACGCACGGAGCTTTAGGAGCATTTGCTACTGGAATGGGAAGCACTGATTTAGCGTATGCAATGATAACAGGTAAAAATTGGTTTAAAGTGCCAAGTGCTATTAAAGTGCAGTTTCGTGGAAAATTAAAGCCTTGGGTTTATGGAAAAGATTTAATTTTAGAAATTATTAGAATTTTAGGCGTTGATGGGGCTTTATATAAATCATTAGAGTTTTTTGGAATTGAAGAGCTTGATATGGATAGCCGTTTTAGTTTATGTAATATGGCGATTGAAGCAGGTGCAAAGAATGGAATTTGTGCTGTTGATAATGTTACAAGAGAGTTTTTAAACTCGGTTAATTTAAAGAGAAAAGGCGTTGAGTTTAGCCACTTGCCAAATGCTGTTTATGAAAGAGTAATTGAGATTGATTTAGACAAGCTTGACCCTGTTGTAGCATATCCGTTCTTACCAAGTAATGGTAAAAGTATAAAACAAGCTGTAAGTGAAAAGGTAAAAATTGACCAAGCATTTGTAGGCTCATGCACAAATGGAAGGCTAAGTGATTTAAGAATTGCAGCGAGTATTTTAAAAGATAAAAAAGTTCATTCAGATGTAAGAATGATAATTACTCCAGCTACAACCAAAATTGCTTTACAAGCTCAAAAAGAAGGCTTAATGGATATATTTGCTAATGCTGGTGCAGTTGTAAGTAATCCAACTTGCGGTGCGTGTTTAGGTGGGTATATGGGGATTTTAGCTGATGGAGAGCGTTGTATATCAACTACGAATAGAAATTTCGTAGGTCGTATGGGTGCAAGAACTTCAGAAGTTTATCTTGCAAATAGTGCAATTGCGGCTGCTAGTGCAATTAAAGGATATATTTGTTCTCCTGATGAGCTTTAAAAATAGCGTTTGCCTAATTTTAGGTGGTGGAAAATCAAGTAGAATGGGGCAAGATAAGGCTAATTTATGCTTTAATTATAAAAAGCGTGAAATTAGCCTGATTAATTATTTATATGAAAAATTACAGCCTTTATTTAATGAAATATATTTTTGTGCTAAGACTAAGCCAAGTGATTTAAAATGTAAATTTTTAAAAGATAATTATGAATATTTTCATCCAATTAATGGTTTAAAGACTTTTAAAAATATTAAAATTCCTAATTCAAATTCTGTTTTTGTAATTGCAGTTGATTTTGTAAAAATTAATAAAAGCTCTATAAAAAGACTTTTTTATAAACATAAAAGATATAAAAGTTCAGTAGTGGCAAAAAGTATCAAAACTCATTTTTTATGTGGTTTTTATAAGATGAGCGATTTAAAATATTTAGATGAATTAGATGAAAATTGCAAAATCAAAGATTTTTTTATAAAGTCAGGTGCAATTACTTTAAACTTTAAAAATGATAATGTTTTTTTAAATATGAATACAAAAAGTGATTTTGAAAAGTTTATTAAAAGTTACAGATATTAAACATTTTATGCTATAACTAAGCCTTTTTTATGGAGAGTTTGGCCTACTGGTGTAGCCCTAAGACTTCAAATCTTGTGGTGGGGTAGTTGACTATTCTGCGGGGGGTTCGATTCCTTCACTCTCTAGCCAAGTTTTGGAATTTTAAATAATATTTTAGGTTTAAATTATAAAATATTTTTTGATTTATGGTTTTAGGAAAAATAAGTTGAAAGAGATTAGAAGAGTTGATAATTTTGAATATATAATAAAAGTTACCGTTGTTATTATTGGCTTAGTTCATCTTATATATGCTGTTAGTTTTACTCTAACGGGGCTATATTTCTTATTACCTTCTAGCTTAATTCAAATTATTATTTCTTTATTAGTAGCTTATGTAGTGTTGATAAGAAACAAGGGATATGCAATTGCTACTTTATATGCGCATTTAGATATATTATTTTCTTGTTGTTATTGCACTTATTATCTTGGATGGGGCTATGGTTTTACTATGATAATAGTTCTTTTATTATCATTAGCATATTTACAAAATTTCAATACTTTCTTAGTTCCAATAGGTATAGGACTTGTAGAAGCGACTGCTTTTTTTGTAATGCTTTATATTACAAAAGATACTCCAAATTATCCAAATCCTTATATGCCATATATAAATATAGCTAATTTTTTATTTATGGTAGTTACATTGCTAGTTTATATTTGGCTAAATGATAGAGAAAACGCCAAGATTATTAAGCAACTTGATGCTAGAAAAGAATTCTTACAATATAAAGCTGAAAATGATTATTTAACCACACTTTTAAATCGTCGTGCTATGAATGAGATATTAGATAATATGTTAGAAAAATTAAAAAATAAAGAAGTAAATTCTTTAGCATTAGCAATAGGAGATATTGATAATTTCAAGCATTTAAACGATACTTATGGTCATAATTTTGGAGATTTAGCTTTAAAAGAAGTTTCTAAAGTGTTTAAAAACGAATATGAAAACAATACAAATACTTATGTGGCTAGATGGGGTGGAGAAGAATTTTTAATACTATTTAGCAATTACTCTTACAATGATGTTTTAAATTCTTTAGAAAAAAGTAGAAAATCTATTGAAAAATTACAAATTAAAGATAATTTAAATGAAACTAGCGTTACTATTTCAATAGGTGTTAGTTATTCTATAAATTTAATTAATAAAGATGTATTGATAACAAAAGCAGATGCAGCACTTTATAGTGCAAAAGACTCTGGAAAAAATAGAGTAAAGTTAGTTAATTTAGGTTAGATATGGGAAGTTTTTTAGATCAAGATGATTTAGTTGTAGCAAAAAAAATTGCTAGATATATACTAATTATATTTTCAACATTATATTTTTTATTATCTATTTTAATGGGTTGGTTAGGTCATAACTATCCTATGTTTGTTAATTTGTTTTTAGCTTGTATATATTTGTATTCATTAAAAAAGTTAGATTTATTAGAAGTCAATAGTTTAGTATATACGGTGCATTTTGTTTGTATAGTTTATGCTATTTTTATGGTTCTTTATTTTGGTTGGAGTTTTGGAGCTCAATATTTTTTAATACCTTGTATAGCTTTTTGTTATGTCGGTCAATTTGAAAATAGAAAAATTATCTATACATTAGCAATTTTTGAGAGTATAGTTTTTGAATTATTGTATATATTTATGGAAGTTAATAAATATACTTTACAAAATCAATTATATGTGCTTGGATACAATATTAATGGCATATTTTATATTATTCATAGCTTATTTGCGTGTCTTACAATTATAATTGTTATGTATTTTTTAAAAATTAAAGTTTATAAAACAATTGAGACAAAAGAAAATGTAAATGAAGTTTTAAGTATTAATGCTTCTACAGACCCGCTTACATATTTGCTAAATCGTTGGGCTTTTATGGAAAAAATTCATTTAATTCAATATAAAAAGAATTTTCATTTTGCTTTAATAGATATAGATTTTTTTAAAAAAGTTAATGATACTTATGGGCATAGTGTTGGAGATGAAGTTTTAAGAGTAACTGCAAGTTGCATAAAGCTTAATTTTTCAAGATATACTGATATGATTGCTAGGTGGGGCGGGGAAGAATTCTTAGTATTTGCATTAGGTTGCAGTGAAGAAGAATTTTATGAAGCGTGTAATAATTTTAGAAAAGAGCTAAAAAATAATAAATTCTGTGCTGGCGATTTTACGATAAGTGCTAGTGTTGGTTGTTTGCATGTAAATGGCGATTTTTCATATAGTAATTTTGATAATTATATTAAAAAAGTTGATGAATTATTGTATATGGCAAAAAATAGCGGTAGAAATAGGATAGAAGCAAAGCGTATAGAAGATGAATGAATTTAGAAAGATAGATAATATAAGACAATTAGTAAAAATCACAATGATTTTACTAACAATAACCCATACTACTTATGGGAGTGTGTTTTATTTTCTAGGTCTTTATCCTATGGTTAATATTAAGTTTATTGAAGCTTTTATTGCTTTAGTAGCTACGATTTTTATTTTAAAAATTGACAAATATCATAATATTGCTGTTTATTTTACACATGCTTCTGTTTTGCTGTCTTGTTCAATTTGCACATATATTTTAGGGCAAGGATATGGTTTTTTAATAGTTATGATAGCACTTTTATCTCTTGGCTATGTTCATGACTTTAGCAGTTCTAAATATCCTTTGATTATTGGTATTTTTGAAATTATTTTATTTATAGTTACAATAATTATTACAAAAGATGTTCCTGATTTTGAAAGCGAATATATGGTTTTTGTATATGTATTTAATGTTATAAATATTACTTCTGTAATTATTTTTTATTCGTTTTATACGCATAGTATTGATGAGAATGAAAGTAAAATATTAGAAAAAGAAAGCATTAAATTACAAAATAAAGCTGATTATGATTATTTGACAAATATTTTAAATCGTCGTGCAATGAATGAAATTTTACATATATATCATAATTATTTTCAAAAAGACCAGATTCGTTCTATGGTAATTGTCTTAGGTGATATTGATAATTTTAAGAGTTTAAATGATGAGTGCGGTCATAATTTTGGAGATATTGTTCTTAAAAATACAGCAAAAATCATTAAAGATAAAATATCTAAAAGAGCTTCTAGTTATGTAGCTAGATGGGGTGGAGAAGAGTTTTTAATGCTATTAACAGGTCTTAGCATAGATGAAAGTGAAGAACTAATGAATGAGATTAGGGAAGATTTTGCTAACTATACTCATAAAGATGGTTATAATGCTAGGAAAACTACAATTACTTTTGGAATTTGTTATTCTTTAAGACTTGAAAGTATAGATTATATGCTATCTCAAGCTGATAATGCCTTATATAGTGGTAAAAAATCAGGTAAAAATAAAGTAGAAACTATAGTTTTAGGACAAATATGATAGATTTTGAAAAAAGAAAATATGAACTAGTAGAAGTTTTACAAGCTGAAAAAATTATGAAAGGTATTTTAGTTTTTAATTTAGTATATGCTTTAATAATGATAATTAATGATATTCCTTATTTGTTTTTAACGTATTTTATGCTAGCTGGATTATTTTTAGTATCGTTAGTATTTGTTAAGAGTAATAATTTTAATGCTTGTATTTATGTTACTTTTTTTTCTTGTTTTGTTTTTTCTGCTAGCTCAATTTATTATCTTGGGTGGGGTTATGGGTTTGAATATTATATATTACCTATAATATCTTATTTTTATATAGGTATTTATAGGAAAAAATACATTATATATTTAATAGCGACTTTCGGACTTATTTATTATTTGGCAATGTATTATTTTTTTTGTGTGAATGATTATTCTTTAGATATACCTTTATATTTATTTAGCGATGGTTCTAAATTCTATTTTAATTGTTTTAATGGGATTGTAGTATCAACTATTTTTGTAATTGTATCAAGTGTTTTAAGAAAACAAATATATATTGAATTAGAAAATAGACAAAATATAAATAAAAAGCTTGATAAAAGTGCAAATTTTGATTATTTAACAAGACTTATGAATAGATGGTGTTTTATAGATAGTATTGAAGATTTAAATATTAAAAGTAAGGTAAGTATTGCTTTAATAGATGTTGATTATTTTAAAAAAGTAAATGATACTTACGGACATAGTGTGGGAGATGAAGTATTAAAAAATTGTGCAAATTTAATGAGAAAGCATTTTGGAGAATATACTGATTTGATTTGTAGATGGGGTGGAGAAGAATTTTTAATATTAGCTTATAACGTATCTGCTTTAGATTTTGAAAATGCTTGTGAGAATTTTAGAATAGAGTATTCAAATTCTACATTTTCTGTTGAAAGCTTAACTACTAGCGTTAGTATAGGTTTAGTTTTTATAGAAGATAATTTTGCTAATAATATTTTAGATGAATATATAACAAGAGTTGATAAGTGTTTATATGAGGCTAAAAATACAGGTAGAAATAAAATAATAAAAAATATAATTTAATTTAAGCAAAAATTAATTTTATTAGGATAATATACAGCTTTTATTTTTAGTGTGCGTTCATAGCTCAGCTGGATAGAGCAACGGCCTTCTAAGCCGTAGGTCAGAGGTTCGAATCCTCTTGGGCGTACCACTTAGCGGATGTGGTGAAATTGGCAGACACGCCAGACTTAGGATCTGGTGCAGCAATGCGTGGAGGTTCAAGTCCTCTCATCCGCACCACTTATCATCTTATTTATCTTTTTTAATCACCTTTTTAATATTTGTTACGAAAAGTTACATTAACACATAAAAGTGCTAATTTTCTTTGCTTAAAATCTGATTTTATTGTAACATAAGTCCTTTCATTTTATCAAAAAGGAGCCTTAATGGTAGAAAACCAGCAAATCAAACGAAATGGATTTGAAAAAATCTTACACAAAATTGAAGTATTAGGAAACAAATTACCTGATATTACAATTCTTTTTTTAATTGCATTTTTTATTGTGATGATTTTAAGTTTTGCATTAAGTTTTATTGACTTTTCTTATATTCATCCAGTTAGTCACGAAAAAATTGTAGTTAAAAATATGTTTGAAATTCATAATTTAACTGAATTAATAGTTAGATTAGGCGTTAATTTTATAACTTTTCCTGCTTTACAATTAGTTTTAGTTGCTACTTTAGGAGTTAGTATTGCAGAAGGCAGTGGTTATATTAGAGCATTACTAATTAAAATGATAGGAATAGTTCCAAAAAGCATTGTTGTTCCTGTGGTTATATTAATTTCTATATTTTGTCATATAGTATCAGATAGTGCTTATGTATTTTTAATGCCAATTGCAGCTGCTATGTATTATAGTGCAGGTCGCCATCCAATAGCTGGAATTACTACTTCATTTGCTGCACTTGCAGGTGGGTTTAGCGCTAGTTATATTCCAAGTGTAGTTGATCCGTTAATGCAAGAATTTACTCAAAAAGCAGCAAGGACAATTGACCCTGAAATAAGCGTAAATGTATTATGTAATTATTTTTTAAGTATTTTTTCAACCTTTAGCGTAATTGCTGCTTGTTGGTTTGTTAGCTCAAAAATTATTGAGCCTATGCTAAATAAAACTATGCCTATTGATAGTGATTGTAAAATCGCTCATTTAGAAAATGAGAAATTAAGCTCACAAGAAAATAAAGCTTATTGGGGAGCGACTTTAACATTTATATTTATGGCTTTATTATTATTTGTTGTATCAATCCCAGAGAATTCTGTTATGCGTGGTGCTAATGGCTCACTTACTAGTGCTGATGCAGCTTTAATGAAAGCTATTGTTCCATTGGTATTTTTATTCTTAGCAATTCCAGGATATGTATATGGAAAAATCAGTGGCTCTATAAAAACATCAAGTGATTTATCAAAAATGGCTGCTAGTAGTTTAAATACTCTTACTACCTTTATTGTATTTTGTTTTGTATGCGGGCAGTTTTTATATGTATTTAATACTTCAAATCTTTCAACTCTATTAGCAATTTCAGGAGCTGAGTTTTTAAAGAGTATGAATATGCCTTCAGTTTTCACCGTTTTAGGAGTGATTATATTTACAAGCTTTTTAAATATTTTTGTTACATCAGCTACATCAAAATGGGCTATATTAAGCGTTATTTTTGTTCCTATGTTAATGTTACTTGGAATTAGCCCTGAACTTACTCAAGCAGCATATAGGACGAGTGATAGTGCAGTAAATGTTATGACACCTATGTTTCCATTTTACCCATTAGTGATTGGTTATTGTCAAAAATATTATAAAAAAACAGGAGTTGGAACACTTAGTTCATTAATGCTTCCATTTGGTATTGCTTTATGGATAGCTTTAGTTGGTAGTTTATTTATATTCTGGGCTTTAGGTCTTCCGTTAGGATTTGATACTACTTATGTTTATAATTTTAAAGGTTAGATATGTTGGTAGAAGACTTTATAAAATATGTAAAAATCTCATCTCAAAGCGACGCTAGTAAGAGTAATACTCCTACTAGCGAAGGGCAGTTGCAATTAGCGAAATTATTAAAAAGTGAGCTAGAGAATTTAGGACTTAGCGAAATTAAGCTAAATGATAATGGCATTTTAACCGCACTTTTAGCTGGTGATAAAACTAAGACTAGCTTAGGTTTTGTAGCTCATCTTGATACTATTGATGTTGGGCTTAGTCCTTGTGTAAATCCTAAGATTTTAAGGTTTGAAGGCAAGAATTTAGATTTAGGTAAGGCAGTTTTAGAGATTTCTAAACACCCTGAAATTATGAAGTATTTAAATGAAGATATTATTTTTAGCGATGGTTCATCTGTTTTAGGGGCTGATAATAAGGCTGCAATTGCTGTTATTATGAACTTAATTAAAACTCTTAAAAATAGTGATATTAATCATCCTGATATATTTTTAGCTTTTGTGCCTGATGAAGAAATAGGGCTTTTAGGCTCAAAGCAGCTTAATTTAGATGATTTTAGAACAACTCATCCTTATACTATTGATTGTTGTGAGGTTGGGGAATTAATGTATGAGACATTTAATGCAGCAAGTGCAAAGCTTAATATCGTTGGCGTTTCAGCACACCCAATGAATGCTTATAAAATAATGCTAAATCCAACTTTATTAGCAAATGAGTTTATAAATCTTTTTGATAGATTGCAAACTCCTGAAAATACTAAAGATAAAGATGGTTATATTTGGATAAATGAAATGCACTCAAATCAAAACGAAGCTAGTGTGTGTTTAAATATAAGAGACCACGATAAAACTAAGTTTGAAGAGAAAAAAGAATATATTAAAACTTGCGTTGATTTTATGCAAAATAAATATAAAAAAGCTAGTTTTAAACTAGAAATGAGTGATACTTATTACAATCTAAAAGATGCTTTAAACGATGATAATAAAGATAGTTTAGATAAATTATATAAAGCTTTTGAATTATCAAATATTAAAGCAAATACAATTGCTATGCGTGGCGGGACTGATGGAAGTGCGTTGAGTGTAAAGGGTCTTTTTACCCCGAATTTTTTCACAGGAGCACATAATTTTCATTCAAGATTTGAGTTTTTACCTGTTAAATCACTTGAAAAATCTTATGAAGTAGCACTTAATTTAGTAAAAATATATTCAAACTAGGAATTTTAATTCCTAGTTTTAAATTCTTAAAAACTATATCCTAAATTAACTCCGTATCTAATACCTTTAGCTATTACATCATTTGTATAACTTGCTTTAATTCCTGCATAAAAGCCGTCTAAATTGCGAGTAAATTTATAACCTAGCATAAGATTTGCTTCATAATTTAGTCTTTTTTGTTGCTCGTTAAATAATTTATCTCTTTTATTATCTAAATAAAATTTTGCAAAAGCACTAGCTTCAACAACTAATCCTTCATCAAAAATATTCATAGTGCTAGCTCCTAATTTGATTAAATTAGTATTAGCTACTAAATCTTTAGTATTAGTTTTGCTTTTGATTTTTTCATGACCTAAGCCACCTAAGATATTAAAGCCTGATTTAACTCCTACATTATTATTAAAAAATCCAATACCACCTAATACATTAACAGCAGTATAAGTGCTTGAAATTTTGCCACTTTCTATATTATTTTTATATTCTGAATCAAAGTCGTGAATGCTTAAGTCTGCACCAAAAACAAAATCATTATCATAATTACTAAGTTTATAAGAATTTATAAAAATTCTTCCTTGATAAATACCATTATCGCTTAAATTAAGCCCGTAATCTTTAGCTTTTCCTACCATAAAATCAGCACCTACGAAGTTTTGTGCGTTTAGGCTGATTACACATATTAGTGTTGATAAAATTTTTTTCATATTATCTCCTTTTTAAAAAATGTTAATTCTATATTTGTATTTTTATATTTTAGTAATTTATAAATTATGACAATATATAGGCTTTTTGATATTAGAAATAAGTTGTCCGTTATTATTTTTAGGAATTGTTGTAAAACCTACATTATTTATTACAATACATATTGAGTTATTTTGGTCTATATTAGTTGATTTGCTTAGTCTAATAATATATGAATTAGCTTTTATTAGATTATAAGTTTTTGATTTATTAGTATATGAACTTGCAAATAATTCTCCTAATTCATTTACCATTATTCTATGAGTTTTTTTGTATTTATTATTTAGATTATAAAATACATCAATTTTAGTTATTCCAAAGCTTTTTGTAAGATTTGTCCTTGTTGTAAGCAAATTATCATCTATACTTATTCCTGCATATCTAGCTCCAATTAATTTTGTTTTATCAAATAAATCTTTTGCTAATTCATTTGCATCTGGATTTGATGAGCTAGAACCTATGCTATCGCTAAAAATACTATATCCAAATTCTTGATGATTGCATTTATATTTGTTATATGAAGTTTTTGTATTTGCTACACAATGAAAATATATTTGCCAATATGATTTATCGTAATTTGTCGTATAATCATATACATCGTAATTTAGTGCTAAATCACGAAGTATATAAATATCTTGAGATAAACTCCTAGCCGCTAGGATTAAAGAATTTGAATTGATTTTTGATATTGCTATACTTGAGAGTATTCCAGCTACAACTAAAACTAAAACTAATTCAATTAAAGTAAAGCCACGCTTATTTGCACGCAGCTCTGTCAATATGTACGAATCCAGAATATTTCTCTACATAAATACAAGCTATATCACTACCTTTTGAAATTTCTATTTTAAATCCACTTGGATTTTGATTAAAGTTTAAAGGCTCTCCTAATTCATTAAATATAATAGTATCAGTTGGCGTTAGACCACTAGCAGGAGTTGTGGTTGGTGTAGTTGGGGTAAATGTTATATTATATTTTTTAATTTTAAGAATAGCTGTTCTTGTAGCACACGCTTCATCTTTTTCAAAATCACATATTCTTTTATCAGGATTTAAAAAATCTTCAGCATATTCTGTTAAAACTGGTGTTGTTCCTTTTGAGTTATATTCAACTTTACTAATTTTATAAATCTTATTAGAAGCTATTGTAAAACGATAATATTTATTATGATAACCATTTGTTCCATCATAAGCGTCATCTCCTAACGCTAGAATTTTTGTATATCTAATATCGTTTGCAATACTTCTAGCAGCATCTATTAATTCACTTGTGTGTATTTTAGAAACAGCAACCGCACTAAGTATAGCACCAACAACCATAACAACTAATAATTCAATCATAGTAAAAGCTTTTTTCATACTTACATCCATTCTAAAACTTGAGCTAACTCATTAGCTACAAAGCATTTAATACCTTTAAAATTACTTTTATTTGGAATTATAGCATTTTTAAAACCTTGATTTTTTGCTTCATTAAGTCTAATATCAAGGCTGAAAACTTCGCAAATTCCACCATTTAAACTAAGCTCTCCAATAAATACACTCTCATTACTTAAAACTCTATTTTTAAAGCTAGATATTATAGCAGCTGCAACTGCTAAATCAGCAGCAGTTTCACTAACTTTTATCCCACCGCTAATATTTATAAATACATCATATCTTGCAAGTGGAATTTCTAATTTTCTCTCAAGCAAGGCTAAAATCATATCAAGTCTATTTCTATCAAATCCGGTTGCACTTCTTTTAGGATATGCACTCTCGCATACTAAAGCTTGAACTTCAAGAGTAATTGCTCTGCTACCTTCTAAAATAATAGTTAGAGCACTTCCTGCGTGATTTTTACCTACAAATCTAGTTTTAATATTGTTTGCACTTATAAGTCCATTTTCGCTCATTTGCCAAATGCCTATTTCGCTAGTGCTTCCGAAACGATTTTTAAAGCCTCTTAAAATTCTTAATTCCTTGCTAGCATCACCTTCAAAATAAAGCACCACATCAACCATATGTTCAAGCACTCTAGGTCCTGCAATTGAGCCTTCTTTAGTGATATGTCCTATTATAAATGTGCTAATATTATTGCTTTTGCTTAGTTTCATTAGCTCAAATGTAAGCTCTCTTACTTGAGTGATTGAACCAGCACACGAACTTATATTTTCTGAATAAATGGTTTGAATACTATCTATAATTAAGACTTCATAATTATTGCTTAAAACTTCATTTTTAATATTTTCAAAACAAAGTTCTGTAAGTAAAAACAAATTATCTTCATTAGCATTTAGTCTATTTGCACGAAGTTTTATTTGACTTTTACTCTCTTCAGCACTAACATAAAGGACTTTTTTGCCATTTTTCGCTAAGTTTGCAGCGGTTTTTAAGAGTAAAGTTGATTTTCCAACGCCAGGAGAGCCACCTAGTAAAACTAATGAGCCTACAACAAGCCCACCACCTAAAACCAAATCAAGCTCTTTATCATAAGTTGAAAATCTATCAACTTGTTCAATTAAAACTTCTTTAATACTAACTGCTTTGTTTGAATTTGGTTTTATTTCGTTTTTTAATACTTCAATTTGAGTTTGATTTAATTCTAAATATGAATTAAATGCCCCACATTCAGGGCATTTGCCTAAAAATCTAATTTGTTGATTACCACAAGCTTGGCATTCATAAAGGCTTGATTTTTTCTTAGCCATTGTTAAAAATTCCGTCTAAAAGAACCTTTAAATATTCATTTGCTTTAAAAGGAGCAATATCATTTGCACCTTCTCCATATCCAAAATATAAAATTGGTAGCTCTAATTCTCTTGCAATTGCAAATAATGAACCACCCTTACTTGTTCCATCAAGTTTGGTAATAATTACTCCATCAAGCTTTACTAAATCATTAAAAACTTTTGCTTGATTAATACCACTATTTCCTTGAGTTGCATCTAGGACTAGAATTTTTCTATGTGGAGCGTTTTCATAAGCACGAGATGAAATTCTTATTATTTTTTCTAGTTCATTTGCTAGATTTTTTTTATTTTCTAATCTTCCTGCTGTATCGATAATCACATTATCATAACCTTTGCTAAGTGCTTTTGTAATGGTATCAAATGCAACTGCACTTGGGTCATGCCCTTGCTTAGTGCTTACAATATCGCAATTATTTTTACTAGCCCAAAGTTCAAGTTGCATAATTGCACCTGCTCTAAAAGTATCGCACGCTCCTAGTAAAACTTTTTTGCCTTGATTTTTATAAAAATTACTTAATTTTCCTATGGTTGTAGTCTTTCCTACTCCATTTACACCTAATATTAATTCTACAAATGGTTTATCATTAGAATTTGAATTAGGATTTTCATACATAAAATATGAGCTCATTACTCTTTCTAAATCTGCTCTTTCAACTATATCTTTAGGCGGTAAGTAGTATAAAATCTCTTCTACTATTTCATAAGTAATATCAGCATTTACTAGCATTTCTTCTAATAAATCTTTACTTATTTTTTCGTTTTTTGGTTTTACTTGATTTATAGCTTCAAGTGTTTTTGCTAAGCCTTTTTTTAAAAAATCTAACATTATTTCATAACCTTTTGAATATCAATATCAAGCATTTCTTCATAAACTGCACCTAGATAGTTGTTTATGTTTTTACCATTTTGGTCGTATAAAGCAATATATGGAATGCCGTTAATTTCTCCTAAAACTTTTAAAAATGTGTAATTATTATCACCTGTAACAATATCATAGCTAATACCATTATCCTTAATAAATTTAGCTATTTCTTCATCACTTTTATCTTCTAATAAAACACCAATAACTCTTAATCTATCTTTATATTTTAATGCTAAATCATTTAAGTGTGGAATTTCAGCCTTGCAAGGTGGGCACCAAGTAGTAAAGAAATTAAATAATATAATTTTATCATTTGAAGTAAATTCTAAGTCTTTATTATCATTATTAATTCTTTTAATTTCAAAAATCTCATCGCTATTATAAAATTTTAAAGAGAATTTAATTAGTCTATTAAAATCAGGTTCTTTTTTAACTTCAACTTGAGTAATTTGTTCGCTTTCTTCTTCTTTTTTATCTTCTTTTTTATCAAAACAAGCGGTAAAAAACAATAAAGCAACACTTAGCAATATAGCTTTCATTTTAATTCCTTATGTAATATGCTTATAAATTTTTTAGGTTAGATTATGGATAAAAAGTTAATAAGAGAAAAATTTCATAAAGAAAATTATAAATTTTGTAAAAATTACGGAAGTTTTAGAGCTATTTTAAAAATAATATCTAAAGTTAAAACAAATAAAAAATTAAATCTTTTAATTTATATTGCAAAAGATAAAGAAATAAATCTATATAAATACAAAAGATTTTTATGTAAAAAATTCAATATTTATATTCCAAAAATGCTTAGTGATAATAGTTTAGCTTTTAATAAATTAAGGTTTCCATTAAGTGAAGTTAGATTTAAAATAAAAGAAAGCTCAAGTAAGATTGAAAATATTAAAATTGATATTGCAATTATACCTGTTTTAGGAATTGATAAGGATTTTAGAAGAGTAGGTTTTGGCAAAGGATTTTACGATAGAACTTTTTCTAAAATTGATTATGATTTATTAATTATTTTTATTCAAAATATAAAATCCGTTACTAAAAACAAAATTTGTTTAAAATCGGATATTCAAGGCGATTTTTATATCGCAAATGGTAAAACAATAAAAAGAAAGAGAAATTATGACATTAATTGAAATTATATCGTTATTAGCGGTATTTATTCTAGGAGGAGCATTAGGGGTTTTAGTAGCCAAAAGAATACACGAAGCTCATTTTAAAATTCACGAAGAACAAGCAAAAGCAAAAGCAAAAGTGATTGAATATGAAGCTGAAAAAATCCTAAGAAATGCTGATAAGGTTTTAGAAAATGCCAAAGCAAGTGAGGGTAAGATTGAGTTGAGTTATAAAAAATCTTATGATGAAAAGATTTTAGAACTTCAAAAAGAACACGATAAGAAAATTCTAGAAATTGAGAAAAAAGAGCAAATTCTAGCAATAAACGAACAAAAATTAGATGAATTTAAAGCAAGTATTTTAAAAAGTGAGCAAACTGCAAATGAATTGATGGAAGAAGCAAATATGCTTAAAAAATCTTGTGAAGCAAAAATGCAAGAATTATTAAGCAGTATTGAAAATATAAGTGGTTTAACTCAAAGCGAAGCAAGAGAATTAGTAATAAATCAAGCTAAAGAAGATGCAAGAGATGAAATCGCTCATATCGTAAGAAAATGTGAAGAAGAAGCAAAATCTCAAGCAAAAATAAAAGCAGGATATATCCTAGCACAAGCTACTACTAGATTTGCAGGTGAATATGCAAGTGAGAGATTAATTAGCGTAATAAATCTTAAAAGCGATGATTTAAAAGGAAGAATTATTGGTAAAGAAGGAAGAAATATAAAAACACTTGAAATGGTTTTAGGTGTTGATGTAATCATTGATGATACTCCAAACGCAATTATTATTAGCTCATTTAATGTTTTACGCCGTGCAATTGCTAAAAAAGTAATTGATTTGTTAATAGATGATGGAAGAATTCAACCAGCTAGAATTGAAGAATTACACGAAAGAGTTTCAAAAGAATTTGAAGAAGAAATGTTTAACGAAGGTCAAAATATCATAATGGATTTAGGACTTACAAAAATGGCTCCTGAATTAGTAAAATTAATTGGCCGTTTAAAATATCGTGCAAGTTACGGACAAAACGCATTAGCACATAGCCTAGAAGTTGCACATTTAGCAGGAATTATCGCAGCTGAATGTGGTGGTAATACAAGACTTGCAAGGCGTGCTGGAATTTTACATGATATTGGCAAGGCTTTAACTCACGAATATGAAGGTAGCCATGTTGATTTAGGTGCTATGGTTTGTGAAAGGCACAAAGAGCATCCTGTGGTATTAAACGCTATTTTTGCTCATCACGGGCATGAAGATGCTTTAAGTATTGAAGCTGCTGCAGTTTGCACAGCTGATGTTTTAAGTGCCGCAAGACCAGGTGCTAGAAGAGAAGTTTTAGAAGCGTTTTTAAAGCGTGTTAGTGAGCTTGAAGCTATTGCAAAACAACATTCTCAAGTTAAAAAAGCTTATGCAATTAATGCTGGTCGTGAAATTAGAGTTATTGTAAATGCTAAGCTAATTAATGATGATGAAAGTGTTCTTTTAGCTAAAGAAATAGCTAGTGAAATAACAAGCAGCTTACAATTTCCAGGAGAAATTAAAGTAAATGTTATCCGTGAAACTAGAGCTGTGGAGCTAGCGAAATAATGCAAGAATTTATAGAAAAATTTGTAGAATACGGATATATTTTAGTATTTTTATACTCTTTAGGCGGCGGTATGTTAGCACTGCTTGCCTTAGGAGTGTTTGCAAGTGCTTATAATGTAAATCCTTATATTAGTATTTTAGTAGCTTTTGTAGGTAATTTTTTAGGCTCATCGGCTTTATTTTATTTTACTAGAGCTAGTAAAAAAGACTTTCAAAAACATCTTGTAAAGCATAAAAGAAAACTAGCTCTTTTAGTAGTTTTATTTAGAAAAAATGGCTTTATTTTTACTTTAGTTTGTAAGTTTGTTTATGGGCTTAAAACCTTAGGTCCAATAGCAGCTGAGATTTCAAAATTAAGCTTTTTTAGATTTAGCATTTATAATTTAATTTCTTGTTTTATTTGGGCTATTGTGGTGTTTTATGCTGCGTTTTATTTAGGAGATAGCTTGGCTAAAACTTTTGATGAATATTCATCTTATATGCCAATTATTTTACTTGTTTTATTGATTGTAATTTTTACATATTTAAAAATAAAAGCGAAAAAATGAAGAGCAAAAAATTATTAAATATTAGATTTTTTTTAAGAAAGATAATTCATTTTAAAAATCATAAATTCCTAAATCAAATTCTACTAGATTATCCGAAATTATCTAAGAAATTTAGCGAGAATTTAAAATATCACAACGATATGTTATGCAAAAAATACGGGGCTACTAATTTTACTTTTGAATATTCAAATGAATGTTTTAAAAGGGATTTAGAAATTATTACAAATAGATTTTCGGATATTTTAAGTAATGATGAGATTATTTTTAATGAATTTGATTTAAAAATTACGCTTAGCTCAAATCCTAAAGTAATTAGCGAAGGACTTTTTACAATTCATTTGCATTATAAAAATGAACTTTTATATTCTTTAAGTTTTGTTTTATTAAATGATGCTTTATTAATCACGGCCTTACAGGGTAATTTAAATACTAAAGATGAGATAAAAGAATTTACTAAAGTTTATTTTGGTTTAAGACCGCTTAATTTTATTATATTTTTTGCTTTTATTTTTGCTGAGTTTTTAGGTATAAATAAAGTTTGCGGAGTAAAGGATAGATTTTTAGTATCAAGATTTAAACGCAATAGAAAAAGAGATGGAAGAGTATTTGTAATACCAAATTATGATGAAATATGGCAAGAAAATACAAAAATTATTAAAGAAGAAAAATCATTTTATGTATTAGAATATTTGCAAAAAGATTTAGAAGAAATACCATCAAAAAAACGCTCAATGTATAAAAAAAGATTTGAGTTCTTAAAAACGATTAAATTGTAAGCAATAATTATTCCTAACTAGCTAAAATGCTCTTTATGAGAGTAGATAAATTTTTAAATGCAGTAAATATCACAAAACGCCGTTCAATTTCACTTGATATGTGTAAAAACGGCGTAATTTGTATAAATGGAAATGTTGTTAAGCCTAGTAAAGAAGTAAAAGTTGGCGATATTATAAGTCTAAATCTTTTAAACGAGCAAATTAGATTTAAGGTATTAGCTTTACCTACAACCAAAAATGTAGCTAAAGGAAAATCAAATGAATATGTGGAAAAACTAGATGATAATCAAGGCTAATTTAGATAATTTAGATTTAGTGGTAAATGAGTTTGGTGATAATGGGATTTATTTATTACAAGGCGATTTAGCTAGTGGCAAGACTACTTTAGTAAATAAAATAGCAAATAAAAAATTAAATCAAAAAGCAATTTCTCCAACTTTTAGTGTATTAAATACTTATAAAAACGATACTAATACGATTTATCATTATGATATTTATCAAAAAGGAACAAAAGCTTTTATAGAAAATGGTTTGTTTGAGAATTTGTTTAATGATGGTCTTCATTTAATTGAATGGGCTGATGATGATTTTATAAAAATATTAGAGCAATTTGCACTTGGATACAAGATTGTGAAAATTAGCACTAATAATGAAGGTAGGCTTTATGAGTTTAGTTAATTTAAAAGCGTGTGGTCTAAAAAAAAGTATAAAAAATATAGAAATTATAAAAAATGTAGATATTAGTATGGATAATTCTCAAATAGTAGGATTATTTGGAAGTAATGGTGCAGGAAAAACTACTACATTTTATATGATTTGCGGACTTGTTAGCCCTAGTGCTGGGGATATTTTTTTAGATGATTTAAATATTACTAACGAGCCACTTCACAAACGCGCAATTCTAGGCATTGGTTATTTACCACAAGATTCAAGCGTTTTAAAAGATTTAAGTGTTTGGGAAAATATGCAAATTGCAGCAGAACTTAAAGGGCTTAAAAATATAGATGAATTAATAGAAGAAAAATTAAATCTTTTGAAGATTTATGATAGAAAAGACCGCCTTGCAAAAAGTCTTAGCGGTGGGGAGCGTCGCAGATTAGAAATAGCTAGAGCTTTAGTTTTAGAGCCTAAGTTTTTATTACTTGATGAGCCTTTTGCTGGGGTTGATCCAAAAAGTATTAATGATGTTCAAAGCATTATTAAGGATTTAAAAGATTTAAATATAGGCGTATTAATTACTGACCATAATGTCCGTGAAACCCTTAGAATTTGTGATAAAGCTTATGTTTTAGATAGCGGCAGTATTTTAGCTAGTGGAAGTGCTAAAGAAATTGCAAATAATGAAATAGTAAAAAGCAAATATTTAGGTAAAAACTTTTCTTTATAATGTTAAAAGTTCGTCAGCAAGTAAGCCAAAAGCCGAAATTATCTCAAACCCTTAGAAGCTGGTTGCCACTGCTTCAAGCTAGTAGTGATGATTTAGAAGATGAAGTAAATAATCTAGCAAAAGATAATCCTTGTATAAAAATTAGCTCAAAAAAAGAAATAAATGATAAAAAATCTAACAAAAGTATAAGACAATTATATTCTAAAGGCGGTGGTTTGATTGAAGAATTAAATATCGCTAAAAAAAGCATATATGATGATTTAGAATTACAGCTTAATAAGACTTTATTTCCTACTCAAAAATCTCAAGAAATTGCAAGAATTATTATAAGTTGTCTTGATGAGAATGGATATTTTGTATATGATGAAAATATTTGTTTAGGATATTTATTGGAAGATATAGAAAAAGTTAGAAAGAGATTTTGCTACCTTGAGCCTTTAGGAGTTGGTGCGATTAATTATATTGAAGCTTTAGAGTTTTGCTTATTGAATGCGAATTTAGAAAATGAATTATTTTTATTATGTAAAAAGCTTATAAATGATTTAGATAATTTATCAAAATATACTAAAAGTCCTTTATATAAAGACGCAATAAGAATTATAAAAAGCTTTAATTTACCGCCTTTTATTGATGATTTAGAAGATAGCAAAGAGATTATTCCTGATATTTATATCTTAAATGAGAATGGAAAATTAGAAATAATTATCAATGATGATTATTATCCGCAGATTGAAATTCAAGACTATAAAGAGCTAAAAGAACAAGTAAAAAATGCTAAAAATTTAGTAGATGCTTTAGAAATGAGAAAGGCGACTTTAAAAAAACTCGCCTTAATGATAGTTGAATATCAATATGATTATTTTTTAGGCGGAGATATTAAGCCATTAAAAATGCAGGATTTAGCAACAGAACTTGATAGGAATACTAGCACAATTAGCCGTGCAATAGCTAATAAATACATTAGCTCAAATCGTGGGATAATAGCTATTAAAGATTTTTTTGCAGCAGAATTAAACGATGGCACAAGTAATAAAACCATCAAAGAATTTGTAAGCGAATTAATCAAAAATGAAAATCACTTAAAACCTTTAAGCGATCAATTGATTTTAGAAAAAATAGAAAAAGAATTTAATGTAAAAATAGTAAGAAGAACTATCACAAAATATAGAAAATTACTAGATATTCCAAGCTCAAGCGAGAGAAAAAAATTATATTCATTAAGGTAGAAAAATGACTTATTTAGAACTAAAAGAAAAATATAAAGATATAAGAATTATAGCGGTTAGTAAATATACAACAGATGAGAAAATAATGGCTTTACATAAATTAGGGCAAATTGAATTTGGCGAAAACAAAGTGCAAGATTTAGCTAGAAAAAAGGCTGAATTATCAAGTGATATTAATTGGCATTTCATAGGAAATTTGCAAAAAAACAAAGCTAATTTACTTATAAAAACAAAGCCTGTTATGTGGCAAAGTTGCATTAATTTAGACCTTGCAAAATATGTTGATGCTAGACTTGATTATGAGCTAGATACATTGCTTGAGATAAATGTGGCTAACGAAGATAGCAAGGCTGGTATTAATCCAAGTAAAGCGATTGATGAGTATTTAGCGATTAAACAAAGTTGTAAATTCATAAAGCCTGTAGGGGTTATGTGTATAGGTGCTATGAGCGATGATATTAAGCAAATTATTAAGAGTTTTGATTTGTGTTATAAGATTTATAATGAGCTTAAAAAAGATGGAGCTAAGATTTGCTCTATGGGTATGAGTAGTGATTATGAAATAGCTATTAAAAGTGGAGCAAATATGATACGCTTAGGCAGCGTGCTATTTAATTAATGAAATAAATTTTCATTTTATAAGATAAGTTTTTATAGTTTTAGTTATCTTAATTTTTATATAAAATATTATTAAATAATAAGAGCTATTTTAAGATATTATTTTTTTAGTTTTATATAAAGTATTGATTTTAAATTTCAAAATCTTTAATATCGTAAATATTGTTTATTGCAAATACAAAATAAAATATATAAAAGCTCTAAAATATCTTTATATTTAAAATATTGAAATTAATAATATAATATTAATTTACTTTTTATTTTAAAGTATTATCTCCTATTTTAAATTCTTAAAATGTATTGAATTTAAAATAGGAATTGAGTTTATATTTTTAACTCCCATTCGTAAGCACTTTTGCAAATTAATTCAAGGTTGTCGTTACTATATTTCCAATCTGTTAAAGAAGTTATTTTTTTATTAGATGCTACAAGTGAGCTAGGATCTCCTGTGCGTCTATCTGCCATTTCTACTTTAAAATCATTACCACTGATTTTTTTCATAATATCAATTACTTCTTTTACGCTAGTTCCTTTTGAGTACCCAACATTAAAGGCTTGACTTGTTTTTTGGTTTTTTAAATATTTTAATGCTTCAATATGTGCGATAGCCAAGTCATCAACATGTATATAATCCCTTACGCAAGTTCCATCAGGGGTATTATAATCATTACCATATAAATACATTTTATCTCTTTTATTAGCAGCACATTCAGCAGCTATTTTTATAAGTAAGCTAGATTTACTAAATTGACCTAAAGGTGCAATTAGGCTTGCTCCTGCAACATTAAAGTATCTTAATGCTATGAAATTAAATTCTTTCTTTGCATTTGATAAATCATTTAATATATATTCGCCTATTAGTTTTGTTAAACCATAAGGATTTATAGGATTTTTTGGAGTATCTTCTGTGATTAATTCATTAGTTTTTGGTTCTCCATAAGTTGCAGCAGAACTTGAGAAAATAAAATTATTAATATCGTATTTTTCACAAATTTTTAATAAATTAATCATATTTGATACATTATTATCATGATATTTTAATGGATTTTGTGTGCTTTCAAATACGCTAGTATTAGCTGCAAAATGCACTACACAATCTATTTTATTATTGGTTACTATTTGTTCTAATAGTTCTAAATTTCCAAAATTTCCTTCGTAGAATTTAAAATTATCAAATTTATTTAACACTTCTAAAGCCCTTGCATTTCCAGTGCTAATATTATCAATACCTATAACTTTATAATTATTCTTTAAAAAATGATAACTTGTAATTGAGCCAATATAACCTGCTGCACCTGTAATTAAAATCATTCTTCGTTCCTTTCTAAATGTATTATTTCATCAAGCACGACTGTTGCGTATGAGCCTTTTTGTAGGCTAAATTCAAGGCTAAGTTGTGCTAATTCTTCATTATAGTTAATTTTCTCATCATTTGTGTAAGTCCATAAATATCTTCTTGAACCATTTTGAGTTTTTAATAAATCAAAATAATCTTTATATATGCTATTTTCAATTTCGCCTAAAAAACCTTCATTTAATTTAGGTTTATTTCCTAGTATCAATCCAGAAGGGCTAATATCTCTTGCTAAAAATCTTTTTAAACCATCTTCTAAATTCTCATTAAATACCTTGCCGTAAGGATAATGCTCATATATTTCATTATCAAATAATTTAAAAAATTGTTCTTGTTTTTTTAGATTTTCAACTAAAGTTTTATCCTTATAAAGTGCTAATAATTCTTGTTTAGAAAAATCATTGCTAAATCTTGAAATTTCTATTCTTTTTGATAAATATGTGTTGAATAATTCGCTTTGAAATGCAGAAATTAAAAAGTTATTTAATTTATTATTTTTAAATTTTAATTCGTTTTTTAATATTTCTAATCCTGTTTTTGCATTATCATTATCTTTGCCAAAACGCTGATAGCCATAATAATTAGGAAAGCCATTTTCTTTAATATTTGTAAAAATTTGTTCAATCTTTAAAGCGTCAATTTTATTAACTTTTTTTAATCTTATAAAAAATGAATTACCTTTTAAATGTCCGATTTTTAATTTATTATTGTGTAAAAAAGTATCAATAATTTTACATTTTTCATGAGAAAATTTAGCTAATTCTTTCTCGTATTTTTTAGGCATTGAAATGTATTGAAATGTAAGTCCTTGCTTGTCTTTAAGACCTGCGTAACCAAAATCTTTTGCTTTAATTCCTGTTGCTGCACTTAAATCTTTTAAAAGTTCATTTGTGCTTAAATCTTTCTTTTGTATGTGTAAAATTAAATGCTCTCCAGAGCCACTAAATTCGTATAATGGTATTTCACGCACTACGAAATCGCTAGAATTTTTTGAAAAATAAACATTGATTTTTGAATGAGTGTTTGCTCTTAAATACATATTAAATCCTTTTAATAATTTATAACATTTTTTTGATATAAATTAGTAAAAAAGGAATTTTGTTATGAGAAGTTTTATTTTAAGAGTATTTAGATTTGATGCTAGTAGAGATTATGAGTTTTACTATAAGCCATATGAGATTAATTTAAAAGACATTAACGATAGTTCTACACTTTACTATGTTTTAGGATTGGTAAAACAACAAGATAGATATTTTAATATGCCAGATTGTAATGAATTTGTAAGGATTGAAAATAAAGTTTTATCACTTAATACAAACATAAATGAACTTATTAAAAAATTTGGAAATGATTTTTGTGTAAGTGCAATTGATTTAAAAAGGGCAAAGCTTGATTTAATGTGTGATGATAGTGATTTTATAAAAGTTTTTGATTATTTTAAAAATATTTGCAATGCAGATGATTATAAGGATTATTTAACTTATAAATTTTTATATTATGCAAGTGATATTCGTGAATATAATGATGAATTTTTAGGTGATAGTGCGTTTGTGTTTGCAAATAAATTATTAGAAAAATATCCTAATAAAAGAAAAGATATTTTAGATATTGTTTTTGATAAGGAAAAAGGAATTGAGTATAGTGTAAGCTTAAAACCATTTTTATATAGTGATTATGAAAAATATGAAGAAATTAAAAATTCTTTAAAACATCAAAAGGAGATTAGATGATAACTTTAATAAATGATGATTTTAATTTTTCTAATTTATTAAAAGGTGATTATAGAAAAACCTATGTAAAAACACCTAGTTTTATGAGTGAATATAAAGCAGATGAATATAAAAAAGAATTTGATTCTTGTTTAGGAGAGATGAATTTAATCTGCGATACTAGTATTTTAGATTATGCAAAGAAAAATTATAAAAACGCTTCTTGTGTTATTCAAGATTTACAAAATATAGAAATTAAAAACGATTTTAATGGTTTTAATGTAGCTGTTTATCGTGGTTTTACCATTGATTTATTTTTACATTTTTTAAAAAAGACTAAGGCAAAATTAATAAATTACGAAACTCAAGAATTTGAAAATGGTTTTAGATTTTTAGATTTTGATAAACAAGTAGCATATAAAAAAGCAGCTAAGATAGTTTTAGATGCTTATGATAGCGGTGCTGATTTTTTAGTAGTTGGCGATAGTTTAAGCTTTAAAATGTTTGATACTTTAAGTGGCGAATTGCAAAAAGTATCTAATAGAGATTTTAGTGATTTTTATATTTTACATATGGCTGAGTTCATAGCTTTAGCTAATGGTAATATTCCAGCTAGTCTTAAAGAACATAAATTAAAGGTTAGTTTGGTATGAAAATAGCCATTGCGTGCAAAGATATTTTATTAGAAAAGACTTTAATATTATTTTTACAAGATTATTTAGCAAATAAAAAAGATTGCGATTTTTTAATCACTGATGAAAAATTAATGCACGCAAAAAAACCACAATTTATAATAGGTTTTAATAATGCACATTTAAAATTGCCTTTTAGTAAAGAGCAATTAATTGATGCTTTATATGAGTTTTCAAGCACAATAAATCAAGATGATAATAAGGTTTTAAGTTTTGAAGAAAAACTTGATAAATTACTTAATAAATTTAAATATGATTTACTTCAATTAATGTATGAAAAATAATGTTTTAAGAGTTCAGAGTGGTTTTTTAAAAGGTAAAATTTTAGAAAATCCATCAAAAGATACCACAAGAGCTACAAAAAGTATAGTTAAGTCTTGTGTTTTTAATGTTTTAAGAGATGATTTAAGGGAATATGTTTTTATAGAAGCATTTGGCGGTAGTGCTAGTATGGCGATTGAGGCTATTAGTAATTATGCAAAAAAGGCATTTGCTATTGAGATTGATAAATTAGCGTATAAAAGTGCTTTAAAAAATACAAAAGATTTAAATATAGAAGTTTTAAATGACGATACTTTTAAAGCTTTACCTAATATTATTGCCAAATTACAAAATGAAAAAACTATTCTTTATTTAGACCCGCCATTTGATATTAGAGATGGTTTTAGCGATGTATATTTGAAAATCAAGAATTTGTATGAGAATTTAGATTGTGATATTGTCATTATAGAGCATTCTAGCAAGGTTGAATTTGCATCTTTAAAATATACCTTATTTAAGGTAAAAAAATTCGGCAACACAACTCTTAGTTTTTTTACTAGGTCTTAATTTATTTACTTTAGCTTAATAGAATATAGAGCATAATTTTTTTAGTAGGGATACGCAAGCCGAAAGGAAAATTATATATATTTTTATTAGGAGATTTTATGAAAAAGTTTTTATTAGTTTTACTTGCTTTTTCTAGTGTTGCTTTTGCTGCAGAAACTGAAATTGGTAGCGAGTTATTAAAAGCTTGTTCTGTTTTAGCTGCTGGTATTGGCTTAGGTGTTGCTGCACTTGGTGGTGCTATTGGTATGGGTCATGCTGCTGCTGCGACTATTGCAGGAACTGCTAGAAACCCTAGTTTAGGTGGTAAATTATCAACAACTATGTTTATTGCTATTGCGTTAATTGAAGCACAAGTAATTTATGCTCTAGTTATTGGATTAGTATTATTATACGCTAACCCATTTTTAGGATAATTTTAGGCTACTTTTGTAGCCTTTTTTGCGTTTATGGTGGAATTGGTAGACACGCTATCTTGAGGGGGTAGTGCCAACAGGTGTGCGAGTTCAAGTCTCGCTAAACGCACCATGAAAAATAATATTACAAAAGGATTTTGAAGTGAAATTATTAGTAGTAGATGATAGCTCTACAATGAGAAGAATTATTAAAAATACTTTACAAAGATTAGGTCATGAGGATGTTTTAGAAGCTGAACATGGCGTGGAAGCTTGGGGATTGTTATGTGCAAATAGCGATATTGATGTTTTAATAACAGATTGGAATATGCCTGAAATGAATGGTCTTGAACTTGTTAAAAAAGTAAGAGCTGAAGCTAAATATGCAGATATGCCAATCATCATGGTAACTACTGAAGGTGGTAAAGCAGAAGTTATTACAGCATTAAAAGCTGGTGTTAATAACTATATAGTAAAACCTTTTACTCCACAAGTATTAAAAGAAAAATTAGAAGATGTTTTAGGATAATTATGCGTAATACTTATCAAGAATTAGTTATTAAAACAAATAATTTGGAGTTTATTAGTGATTTTGTATTTGCGTTTGATATTGATGCAATTGAAGAAAAAAATGATGAATTAATTGTAAGAAGTGATAATAATCTTGATGATTTAGTTTTTGCGTTAGGCGAGTTAAAACAAAAACTTAATGATGCTAATTTAAATATTAATCTTACTTATGAACTTTGTGAAAAAGAGAATAAGGATTGGATTAATGAATATAAGAAAAATATAAAGCCAATTTTAATAGATAATATATATATACATACTACTTGGCAAGAGCCTAAAGCAGGCTATGTAAATCTAAAAATAGACCCAGCTTTAGCTTTTGGCTCAGGTCATCATGAAAGCACAAATTCTTGTGTTGAATTTTTGCAAAAATATTATAAAGGTTGCAAAACAGGTCTTGATGTAGGATGTGGTAGTGGAATTTTATCTTTAGTTATGGCTAATTATGGCATTAGTGTTGATTCTTGTGATACTGATGAATTAGCAATTATGAGTACTAAAAATAATTTTGAGTTAAATAATCTTAAAATTAATAACATTTGGCAAGGTTCTTGCGATAAAGCCAAAAAGAAATATGATTTAGTAGTAGCAAATATAATTGCCGATGTGATATTAATTATTAAAAATGATTTGATAAAAAGTCTTAATGAGAACGGAGTTTTAATTCTTTCTGGTATTTTAAATACTTATTCTGAAAGGATTAAAAGTCAATTTTCTTCACTAACTTTAGTTGATGAGAAAATAAAAGGAGATTGGCTAACTTTAGTTTATAAGGTGAAAAATGAATAATAATGAAAATAAGAATTCTAATAAAAATCCAATAGTTATATTTTTAATTTTTTCACTATTGGTATTTGGTGGGTTTTCTTTATTTTTTGAAGAAGGTGGAATAGCTGATAATGGAAATAAAATAAGTTATTCTGACTTTAAGAAAAAAATAGAGACAGGTGAAATAACAAAAGTTCAAATAGGACAAACTCAAATAAAAGGTAGCGGGCTTAACTCTAGTTATACTGCAAACTTAGTAAGAGATTCAAATCTTACTACTTTACTTGATAGTAAAAATGTAAATTACACATCTTATTCTGAAAATAACTTTTTATCTAATTTATTATTTACTTGGATAATTCCAATTTTTATATTTTTTGCTATTTGGGGATTTATTACAAACAGAATGCAAAAGAAAATGGGTGGCGGAATTTTAGGAATTGGAAACTCAAAAAAATTAGTAAATTCTGAAAAACCAAAAGTAAAATTTGATGATGTAGCAGGTGTTGAAGAAGCAAAAGAAGAAGTAAAAGAAATAGTAGATTTTTTAAAATATCCAGAAAGATATATTAAATTAGGTGCTAAAATTCCAAAAGGTTTATTATTAGTTGGACCTCCAGGCACAGGTAAAACTCTTTTAGCAAAAGCAGTTGCAGGTGAAGCTGATGTTCCATTTTTTAGTGTTTCGGGTTCAAGTTTTATAGAAATGTTTGTAGGTGTTGGCGCTAGTCGTGTTAGAGATTTATTTGAAAACGCTAAAAAAGAAGCTCCGGCAATTATTTTTATAGATGAAATTGATGCTATTGGTAAATCTCGTGCAGCAGGTTCACATATGGGCGGGCACGATGAAAGGGAACAAACTTTAAATCAGCTTTTAGCTGAAATGGATGGGTTTGGTTCAGAAAGCCCTGTAATTGTATTAGCGGCTACAAATAGACCTGAAGTGCTAGATGCAGCATTACTTAGACCGGGTCGTTTTGATAGACAAGTTTTAGTTGATAAGCCAGATTTTAAAGGAAGATGCGATATTTTAAGCGTTCATATGAAAGATGTAAAAATTGCTAAAGAAGTTAAAGTTGAAGATATTGCAAGACTTACGGCAGGACTTGCTGGAGCTGATTTGGCAAATATAATAAATGAAGCTGCATTACTTGCAGGAAGAAATAATAAAAAAGAAGTAGAGCAAGGCGATTTAACTGAAGCAGTTGAAAGAGCTATTGCAGGACTTGAGAAAAAATCAAGAAGAATAAGTGATAAAGAGAAAAAAATTGTAACATATCATGAGTGTGGACATGCTTTAATAGCAGAGACAACAAAAGGTGCTAAAAAAGTTACAAAAGTTTCTGTTATTCCTAGAGGTTTAGCAGCGCTTGGTTATACTTTAAATACTCCTGAAGAAAATAAATTCTTAATGCAAAGACACGAGTTGATTGCAGAAGTTGATGTTCTTTTAGGTGGTCGTGCAGCTGAGCATGTATTTATTAAAGAGATTTCAACAGGTGCTAGTAATGATTTAGAAAGAGCAACCGATATTATAAAAGCAATGGTTTCTATGTATGGTATGAGTGATATTGCTGGGCTTATGGTTTTAGAAAAACAAAGAAATCAATTCTTAGGTGGTGGTCAAACTATCAAGGATTATTCAGATGATATGGCTCATAAATTAGATGAATATGTTAAAAACTTACTTGATGAGAGATTTAAATCTGTTGTTGCTACTTTAGAACAATATAGCGGAGCAATTGAAACAATGGTTGAAAAACTTTATGAAAAAGAAGTAATAGAAGGTAGTGAAGTAAGAGAAATAATTAAAAATTATGAAATAGAAAATAATTTTGAAACTAGATTAAGTGAGATAGAAAAATGAATTTAATAGCAAATTGTGGAAAAAAGATAATATTAATTGCTTGGATAATATTTATATTATTTACTTTAATATTTTCTTTTTCTTGTTTGTTATTTTTAATTTTAGTATTACTACATTTATTTTATAAAAGGGTTGAGAGAGAAATCACTGATTATGATAATAATACTATAGTAAGTCCAATTGATGCAAAGGTAGTTGGAATATATGTTGATGAAGATAATAAAAATATAGTATTAACTTTAGAAAAAAATTATTTTAGCTTATTTTTAAATTCTTCAGAAGTTAGAAGTGTGATAAAGTCTGAAGATATTTATAAAAAGCAATTTAATGGTTTAAAATATAATGATAATTTTTATTCAAATGCTACTGAAATAGTATTCAATAAAGATATTTCATTAATTTTAAAACCTGCTAGGTATTGTGTAAATTCTTTTTATGACATAAAAAAAGCTTTTAAAGGTCAAAGAATTGGATTTTTTTCAACAGGATTAGTTGATATAAAATTACCATATAATTGCACTTTATTAGTTGGAATGCACGATAAAATCTTAGCTAATGCAGATATTGCAAAGATTGGAGAATAAAATGGAAAAAAATTCTCATAAATTAGCTTATATTTTACCTAATTTATTTACAGCAGCATCTATATTTTTAGGTGTTTTAAGTATTTTAGCGTCTATTAAAGGTGATTATGATAAAGCTATGATTTTAATTATAGTAAGTTTGATTTGCGATGGTCTTGATGGTCGTGTAGCAAGGCTTACAAATACAGCTTCAAAATTTGGAGTAGAATTTGATAGTTTAGCTGATATTATTGCTTTTGGAGTTGCACCTGCGGTACTATTTTATTTTAATTTAGGTCAAGAGTATGGAAGACTTGGTTCTCTTGCTATGGCTGTTTTTATAATATTTGGTGCAATTCGCTTAGCTAGATTTAATGTTACAACAGGCACATATGACCCAAGAGTTTTTATAGGTCTTCCAATTCCAACGGCTGCGGTTGTTTTAGGTATTTGGGTTGTGTTTTATAAGCACCATTTTGATAATAATTCATTTATAGAAATTTTTATTATATTTCTTACGTTTTTATTGTCGTTTTTGATGGTGAGTAATGTAAGGTATCCAAGTTTTAAAAAGATAGAATTTCAAAAAGCAAATATTTTAAAAGCTTTAGTGATTTTAATTTTTATTTGTTCTCTTATATATTTACGCCCTTTAGAGATTTTTACCTTAATAATGAGCGCTTATGTTATTTATGGTTTATCAAGAGCGATTTATAATTTATATATAAAAAAGATTAAAAAAGTAGGATAAATATGTTGGATAATAGTAGCGTAGCAGTATTTATAGATGCAGAAAACATACCTGCTAAATATGCTAGAGAAATATTTGACTACGCTTCTAATTATGGAAATGTTATTATTAAAAGAATATATGCTGATTGGAGTAAAGAAAATATTCAAAATTGGCGTGAAAAAATATTTGATTATGGCATTATTGCAATGCAGCAATTTTCTACTTCATCGGGTAAAAACTCATCTGATATGTATCTTACAACCGAAGCTTTAAGCATATTTTATGAAAAACAAATAGATGTTTTTGTTATAGTTTCAGGTGATAGTGATTATACGAGTTTAGCTCAAAAATTAAGAGAAAACAAAAAATTAGTAATTGGAATAGGAACTAATAAATCTTTAAAATCATATGTAAATTCATTTAATGAGTTTTTTTATTTGGATAATGAAAAAGTTAAAAGTAGTGATAAAGACAGATTAAAAGCAATTCCAAAAGAGCAATTAAAAGAATTAGAACAAATAATTGATAATTTAATTGATGAAAAAACTAGAGCAGAATATGCAGTAATAAATACATATATGCAGAAAAAATATTCTGATTTTCACGCTAAAAATTATGGTTTTAGTAGTTTTAGACAATTAATTGAGAATTTTATTTTAAAACATAAGGAATATCAAGAAAAAGTATCTGATGATAGATGTACTTATTATCTTGTGAAAAATTCTACACTCCTTCGCCCAAACAAGGGCGATATAGACTAAAAATTTATTAATAATACATATACTAACAATACATTAAATTAAAGGAAAGAAAAAAATGAGTGAAAGAATTATAATATTTGATACAACTTTAAGAGATGGTGAGCAAAGTCCAGGTGCTTCAATGAATACAGAAGAAAAAATCCAAATAGCTTTAGCGCTTGAGCGTTTGGGTGTTGATGTTATGGAAGTAGGGTTTGCAGCATCTAGTCCAGGAGATTACGAAGCGATTAATAAAATTGCACAAATTATTAAAAACTCAAGCGTTTGTTCTCTTGCAAGATGTGTAGAAAACGACATTATTCAAGCAGGTAAAGCGCTTGAGCCAGCAGCTAAAAAACGCATTCATACTTTTATTGCGACAAGTCCAATTCATATGGAATACAAGCTTAAAAAAACTCCAGCAGAAGTTTTAGCAACCGCAGTTAAGAATGTAAAATTAGCTAAGAGTTTATGTGATGATGTTGAGTTTTCTTGTGAAGACGCTTTAAGAAGTGATGTAAATTTTTTAAAAGAAATGGCAGATGCAGTTTATGAAGCAGGTGCAAGGACATTTAATATCCCTGATACGGTTGGATATAGATTGCCTGATGAGATTTATAAGGTATTTAAAGAAATTAGCGATTATACAAAAGGAAGACTTATAGTATCAGCACACAATCACAATGATTTAGGTTTAGCTACTGCAAACACACTTGCTGCTATTAAAGGTGGTGCTAGACAAATTGAAGTTACTCTAAATGGCTTAGGTGAGCGTGCAGGAAACGCTGCTTTAGAAGAAGTTGTGATGGCTTTAAAGGTTAGAGCTGATGAATTAGGCGAGTTTTATACCACAATTAATCATAAAGAAATTTATCCATCAAGTAGATTATTATCAAACATAATCGGTGTAAATCCACAACCAAATAAAGCAATAGTAGGTAAAAATGCCTTTTCTCACGAAAGCGGAATTCATCAAGATGGCGTGTTAAAACACCCTGAAACTTATGAGATTATGAAAGCTAGTGATATAGGCTTAGTTCAAGATAATTTAGTCTTAGGAAAACATAGTGGAAGAGCAGCGTTTAATGATAAATTAAAATCTCTTGGCTTTACATTAGATACTGATGAGTTAAATCGTGCATTTGCAGAGTTTAAAGACCTTTGCGATAAGAAAAAAGAAGTATTTGATGAAGATTTAATAGCAATAGTGGCTGCTGATAAGATTAAAATAGAAGAGAAATTTAAGCTTATAAATCTTCAAGTAAGCGATTGTTCATCAGCACTTGCGACTGCTGCTGTTACTATGGAGTGCGATGGAGAAATATTTAGCGAAGCAGCTATTGGAGATGGTGTAATTGATGCAGTATTTAAAGTAATTGATAGAGCTAGCAAGGTAAATGGTAGCTTGCTTGATTATAAGGTTGATGCGGTTAGTAAAGGTAAAGATGCTTTAGCTCAAGTTAGTGTAAAAGTTAGCTTTGAAGGTCAGCGTGCAATCATTGGTCACGGGCTTGACCTTGATACTATGAAAGCTAGTGCTAAGGCATATTTAGGTGCATTAAATAGCTATATTTCAATGAACAAATGATGAAAAAAGTTATAGAATTTGTAACGGAATTTAATAAGTTTGCTAAGGATAATTCCTTAGCACTTATAGAATTAGAACAAGCAAATTTCATAGCTAGTGCAAAAGACACTCTAAATCTTAGTAATATTGTAAAAAATATTATTTCTATTAAATTTTATAACCTTTATAAAGGAATAATTTTTTCTGATTTAGATTTATTTGTAGATAGAATACAAATATCACAATTTAGCCTAATTGATAAAAAACATATGTTACTTTTATTAATAGCTAGTAGAAGTGAAAAATACGCTCAAACTCTAACCAGTAGTTTAAGAGAAGATGAAAGAAAATTTCTTAATACTTATCTTAAAAAAACTAAGGAATTTGTAAATTATGTATTGGATAAAAACAATAAAGACGAAATAGCTTTATTTTTATATGATTTAAATTCTTTTAGAAAATACTTAAAAAAAGATGAATTTTTAATGCCTACGAAAATTGCTAATGCTTTTAATTGGGTTAAAAAAATTGATGATAAAAATATTTTAGATGAATTAGAAAATAGTAAAAAATCATTATTTTTATCAAGAAGAAAATATTATGATAAATTAAATATATATGAAGATGTTGTGAAAGATTATAAAAAATATGAAAAAAAATTAGATTTAATTATTAAAGAATTTAAGTTAAATCCTAGTTTATAAATTAAGTAAAATTCAAATATACTAAAAGTTCTTTATTATTATGATTTTTAATACTAAAAGTATTGCCTAATGCTTCGTTTAAAGTCCCACTATTTAGATATTTAAAATTAAAATTATTTAGTTCATATTTAAGGTTTTGTGAGCTAAATTTAGCTCTTTTATCAAGGCAAAATAATGATATTTGCTGACCTTTATAAGAATTAGCAGTAAAATCAGTATTTTTTATAAAAAATTCCCCGTAATTTGTGATTAGTTTTAGATTTATTGTCTTATTAAAGCGATTTTTTAATTTAAAATATTGAAATAATAAAGCTATATTTGCTATAAAATGATCATCTCTTTTGCCCCCAGCACCAAGGATAAAAATATCACTAAAATCCATTGATAAAGCGTATTTATAGGCTTTTGTTAAGTCATTCGTGTTTTGATTTTTTACTTTAATTATTTTTGCTTTTGTTTTTAGATTTTGAAAACTATCTAAATCCCCAATAATTACATTAGGCTCATAATTATTAGCCAAAAGCAAATTAGCAGCACCATCACAAGCTATTAAAAAATCAGCATTTTTTAGATAATTTAAGGTTATTTTATTGGTGCAAAACTCCCCATTAGCCATAATCACGCAAGTCATTTTAAATCCTTTTTCCAAGAAAATAAGTAAATAATACCTAAGATAAAAAATAAAATCATAAGCATTAATACAGCTAAATTTGAACTATCTTCAATGTAAAGAATGGTCCAAATGTAAATAGAAGCAATGTTTGAAATACTTATATAAATATAATGATTTATTATTTTTTTTAGACTTAAAATAGTTGCGATAAGCCCACTTGAGAATATAAAGCTTTCAAGATAAATAAATCTTGATTCTAAATTCTTTAAATAAAAAGAATAAAAATAAGCAATAATAAAAATTGCTATATAAATTAATATAAAATTTTTCAAGCTTAAAGTCTTAATTAAAGTATTTTTATTCCAATAAAAATAGCCATAAATCATCATAGGAAAATAGCATAATAAATACAAAAATACTTCTCCAAAAAGTCTATTTATATAAGCAATATAAGCATAAATTAAAGCATTAAATACACCTACAATAAAGCATAATTTATTTTTTACTCCCATTAATAATACATATAAAATTCCAGTAAAAAGGGCAAAAAAGTTTAAAATATTTGAATTAGTAAAATAAGCAAAAGCTAAACTAAAAATAAGCGAAGTTAAAAATAATCTCATAATATCTCCTTAATCAGCATTACCTGTCCAAGTTCAATGGGTTTAATCTCAGCTAAAAGCACCCCAAAAAAATCTTATTATAATTATAAAAATTAATAATCTTATTAATCAATTTGTTTTATAATCACAGCTTTTAATTTACACCAATTTGGAGGTCAAAATGGCTTTGGATTCGGCAAGAAAAGCTGAAATTATCAGCAAATATGCAAGATTTGGTGGCGACACAGGTTCGTCTGAAGTTCAAATTGCTTTACTTACAGAAAGAATTGCAATATTAACAGAACACTTAAAAGTATTTAAAAAAGACTTTTCATCAAGACTAGGACTACTTAAATTAGTTGGTCAAAGAAAAAGACTTTTAAAATATTTAAAAGCTACAAAATACGATGTTTATGTTAAATTAATTAACGAATTAAACATTAGAGATAAATAATTCTTAGCCCCTTTTTGGGGCAAAATACTATGATTTTATACGATAATTTAGAAGAAATTACCTACCTTGAAAAACTAGCAAATTATCTAAGCTCTAAAGATATTGAGCTTGTTTTAACTAACAATGATAAAATGCAAGAAATCAATAAAAATACAAGAAATATTGATAAAACTACTGATGTTTTAAGTTTTCCACACGATAACTCTTTTTTAGATACTAATTTTTTAGGCTCATTAGTTATTAATACCGAACTAGCAAAAACTAAAGCTTGTGAATTAGGGCATAGTTTAGAAGATGAAATATCTTTATTATTTATTCATGGAATGCTACATTTATTAGGGTATGACCACGAAATAGATAATGGCGAAATGAGAGCAAAAGAGATTGAGCTAATAAAAGAATTTAATTTACCAACAAGCCTTATAGTAAGAACTTTAGATTAAATCTTTTTATGTAGAATGATAACTATTTTATTTTTTAAAAGGATATTCTATGGAACAAAATGCTTTAGTTCAATTTTTACCATTAATCGTATTATTTGCGATTTTTTATTTTTTAATTATTCGCCCACAACAAAAACAAGCAAAAGCACATAAAGAAATGCTAAATTCACTTACTAAAGGTGATAAAATAGTTACCAATGGTGGTTTAATTGTTGAAGTTGTAAAAGCTGAAGATGATTATTTAAAAATTAGATTAAATGATGATGTTGTTGCTAAATTAGATAAAAATTTTGTAGCTAGAAAAGTAGAAAACACAAATAATTCGGAAGCAACAAAATAATGCGTAATCAAAAAACAAAAAGTATCACATATCGTTTTTATGTTTTAGTTTTTGTTACACTTTTTGGCATATTTTTAAGTGTGCCAAGCTTTTTTTCTATAAATGGTCCTAAGATTAATTTAGGGCTTGATTTACAAGGCGGACTTCATATGCTTTTAGGTGTAGAAACCAATGAAGCTATAAAGTCTAAAGTAAAATCAATCGCTTCAAGTATTAATTATTCTTTTAATAAAGAAAATATTTTAACTGATGGATTTAAAAGTAATGATGGTGTAATACATTTTGAACTACTAGATAAAGATGATACTGCTAAAGTAGATAAAATAATTAAAGAACTAAAAGGCTTAAAAGTTAGTGTTAATAATTCTTTTTATGAGATTACTTTAACACCTGAAGAAGAAGTTCAAACTGCTAAATTTGCAATAGATCAAGCTGTAGAAACTATTAGAAATAGACTTGATTTATTTGGACTTTCAGAGCCAACTGTTGCTAAACAAGGTGAAGATAAAATCTTGGTTGAAATTCCAGGCGTAAAAACTGCTGAAGATGAGCAAAGAGCTAAAGATTTAATAGCTAAAGCCGCACATTTACAACTAATGGAAGTAGATAGAGCTAAGGCTGATCAAGGCAATATGTTAAGTCCTGAAGAAGCAGCAAGTTATGGAGATATTATTTTACCTGATGTAAAAGATAAAAATATTAAATATGTTTTAAAAGAATTACCTATTTTAGATGGCTCTATGTTAATTGATGCTAGAGTAGGATTTTCTGATAAAACTGCTCAACCTGTTATTAATTTTACACTTAATTCAGAAGGTGCAAAAATATTTGGAGATTTCACAGGTAAAAAAGTAGGTCATCAATTAGCAATAGTTTTAGATGGTAAGGTATATTCAGCTCCTAGAATTAATGAAAGAATAGGTGGTGGTAGCGGACAAATTAGTGGGAATTTCAGTGTTGAAGAAGCACACGATTTAGCTATCGCACTAAGAAGTGGGGCTTTATTAGCACCTGTTAAATTACTTGAAAAAAGAAGCGTAGGACCAAGTTTGGGTGCTGATAGTATTGAGCAAAGTTTAGTTGCACTTTTAGGTGTATTTTTGATGATTGTTGTTTTTATGGGAGTTTATTACGGAATTAGTGGTTTGTTTGCAAATATTGCTCTAATTTCTAATATATTCTTATTAGTAGCAGTAATGGCACTTTTTGGAGCAACGCTTACTCTTCCTGGTATGGCTGGGATTGTTCTAACTGTCGGTATGGCTGTAGATGCGAATGTTATTATTAATGAGCGTATTAGAGAGCTTATAAGAGATGGCGTTAATTTAAGAGATGCTATAAATAATGGTTATCATAACGCAATGAGTGCGATTTTGGATAGTAATCTAACTACTTTAATTACAAGTGCTGCATTATATGCTTATGGAACTGGTGCTATTAAAGGATTTGCTGTTACTATGAGTATAGGAATAATTGCATCTATGATAACAGCAATTATAGGAACTCATGCTTTATTTGATTTATTTGCTAATAGAATTGAAAAAAGTGGCAATACAAGACTTTGGTTTGGTTATAGGAGAGTGTGATGCAAGTATTTTCTAGTAAAAAAATATATGATTTTATGAGGCTTAGATTTGCATCTATTGGCTTATCTTTTGTTTTAGTAATAGGCTCTATTATTTTATTATTTACACAAGGTCTAAATTACGGAATTGATTTTAGTGGTGGGACTTTAGTTCAGATAAAATATACTAATAAAAATGCTCCTTTAGATGATATTCGTAATATTTTAAATCAAAATGAAGTTTTAAAAGGTGCTAGCGTTACGGAATTTGGAAGTAGTGATGAAGTAGTAATTAGATTTTCAAGTTCAAGTGATAGTTTAGGTAAAGATGTAGGAGATACTATTGTAAAAATGTTATCTTCAACAGGCGATATTGAGCTAAGAAGAGTTGATATTGTTGGACCAAAAGTTGGTGGAGAATTAAGACAAAAAGGTTTAATGGCTATTTTAGTATCTTTTGCACTTATTTTAGTGTATATAGCTATTAGGTTTGAATGGCGTTTTGCTATGGCTGCAATTATTAGTGAAATTCACGATATTGTAATAGTTATTGGAGCGATTTCTCTTTTTCAAATTGATGTTAATCTTGATACTTTAGCAGCTATTTTAACCGTTTTAGGCTATTCACTAAATGATACAATTATTATTTTTGATAGAATTCGTGAAAGCATAAAAGAGAGTAAAAGCACTAATTTAGGTAGCATTATTAACGAAAGCGTATCAGCAACCTTATCAAGAACAACTCTTACATCAGGAACAACACTCTTTACGGTTTTAATTTTGTTTTTTTATGGTGGAGATATGATACACGGCTTTTCTCTTGCTTTAATAGTTGGGGTTATTGCAGGAACTTTAAGTTCAATTTTTGTAGCAAGCCCACTTTTAATGTGGTTTAATTTTAGCGTTAGTAATTATAGAACTAAAGAGCTTGATAAAATCAAGAAAAAAGAAGAAAAAGAACGCCTAAGAGCAATGTATGAAAAAGGACAATTATAATGGATTTTGGAAGAGTAATTCATATATTCTTTACATTGATGAGCTTAACTACAACGGCTGGCTTTTTATATTATCAAAGCCCTGTGGCATTATTTATAGCAGCTAGCATTAATTTGGTTTCAACACTTTTAAAAATTGGTGTTAGAAATATTTTAAGCACAGAGATTTTTGCAAGTTCACTTGTAACTGATGTGCATTTAATAATAGCTTTTGTTTTAACTCAAATTTATGGAACTAGTATGAGTGATTTGGTATATAGTATGACAATAGGTGCTGTAATATCAAATATATTTACACTTATTTTAGTATTGATTGAAGCTATTAAAAATAAAGATGAATTTTAAGGACTAATTTATGTACAACGCAAAAGAAGTTGAGAAAAAATGGCAAGAAATTTGGGATAAAGAGAATTATTACGAACCTAGTAATGATTTTAGTAAAGAAAAAAAATATATATTATCAATGTTTCCATACCCAAGTGGTAAAATTCATATGGGACATGTAAGAAACTATGCAATAGGTGATGCTTTAGCAAGACGCTTTAGAACTATGGGCTATAATGTTTTACACCCACTAGGGTTTGATAGTTTTGGTATGCCTGCTGAAAATGCTGCTATAAAATATGGGCTTCATCCTAAAAAATGGACTTATGAAAATATTGATTATATGAAAAAAGAACTTTATTCTTTAGGTTTTTCGTTTTCTAAGACAAGATTACTTGCTACAAGTGATGAAATTTATACTAAATTTGAGCAAGAAATTTTTGCAAAAATGTATGAAGCAGGTCTAATTTATACAAAAAAAGCTAATGTAAATTGGTGTGATAATGATAAAACCGTTTTAGCAAACGAACAAGTTGAAGATGGCAAATGCTGGAGATGTGGTCATGAAGTAGAGCAAAAATCTATGAATGGCTATTATGTAAGAATTACAAAATATGCTGAAGAATTATTAAAAGATTTAAAATATTTAGAAGATAAATGGCCAAATCAAGTTTTAACAATGCAAGAAAATTGGATAGGCAAAAGCGATGGATTGGAATTTGAATTAGATGTATCAAGTTCTAATAAAGATTTAGATGGATTAAAATTCAGCGTATTTACAACCCGTGCTGATACGATTTTCGGACTTTCTTATTTTGCTTTAGCACCTGAACATGAAATTACTAAAAAAGTTTTAGAAACTAATTTAATAAGTGAAAATGATAAAGACAAAATTAAAGCTATGCAAAATATGAGTGCTAAAAATAGAGCTCAAAGTGAAAAAGAAGGCGTATTTTTAGGTATTTATGCAATTCATCCAATAACTAAAGAAAAATTACCTGTATGGGTAGCAAATTTCGTTTTAGCTGATTATGGTAGCGGTGCTGTTATGGCAGTTCCAGCTCACGATGAAAGAGATTTTGAGTTTGCTAAAAAATATAATTTAAATATAAAATATGTAATAAATGGCGAAAATAAAAAAGATAATGAGCCTTTTACTGAATATGGAATTTTATTTGATAGTGCAGAATTTAGTGGCTTAGATAGTGCTAGTGCTAGAATTGCAATTGCTAAAGAATTTGAAAATAGAAAAATCGGTAAAAGTATAATCAATTATAAATTAAGAGATTGGGGTATATCTCGTCAAAGATATTGGGGAGCTCCTATTCCGATTGTTAAATGCGATACTTGTGGAAGTGTAGTTGAGAATAACTTGCCTGTAGCTTTACCTGAAGATGTAGTAATTGATGGAGAAGGAAATCCACTTGAAAAACACCCTACATTTAAACAATGTAAATGCCCTAAATGTGGAAAAGACGCAATTAGAGAGAGCGATACAATGGATACATTTTTCCAAAGTTCTTGGTATTTTGCAAGATTTGCAAGTAATCCTAGCAATTGGAATACAAAAGCAATTGATGATGAAGCAAAATATTGGATGAATGTAGATCAATATATTGGTGGTATTGAACACGCGATTTTACACTTATTATATGCTAGATTTTTCCAAAAAGCTCTAAGGGATTTAGGATATTTAAATGTAGATGAGCCGTTTGAACGCTTACTTACTCAAGGTATGGTTTTAAAAGATGGTGCTAAGATGAGTAAAAGCAAGGGCAATACGGTTGATCCTGATGATATTATTAAAAATTACGGAGCTGATACTGCAAGACTTTTCATACTTTTTGCTGCACCACCTCAAAAAGAATTAGAATGGAATGATAGTGCGGTTGAAGGTGCTTATAGATTTTTAAATAGACTTTATGATAAGGCTTTAGGGATTAATGTAGTTGATTTTAGTAATATAAATCACGCAAATCTTAGTAAAGATGATAAATTAGCAAGACTTAAAGTATATGAAGCTTTAAAAAAGGCTGATGATGTATTTAATAAAACTTACGCATTTAATACATTAATAGCTGCTTGTATGGAAGGCTTAAATGCTTTAAATAACGCAAGTAGTGATGAAGTTTTAAGTGAAGGTTTTGCAATAATTTTAAGCATACTTGACCCAATTATTCCACATTTAGCAAGTGAGTTAAGTGAGAAATTATTTAATAGAACAAATATTAAAACTTATGAATTAAAAGAAGAAGTATTTGTAAGCGATACAATAAAACTTGGAATTAGTATTAATGGTAAAAATAGAGCAGAGATTGAAGTTGATGCAAATGCTAATCAAGATGAAATTATCAAAATAGCAAAAGATAAAGCAGCTAAATGGCTAGAAGATAAGATTATCGTAAAAGAAATTTATATTCCTAATAAATTAGTAAATATTGTAATTAAATGAAAAAAATACTTTTAAGTTTTACATTATTTTTTTGTGCTTGTGGCTATGCACCTTTGAATGTAGCCACTAGCAAAATGTTAGGCGAAAGTGTCAATGTAATTACTATTATAAATAAGGCTGAACCTAAAGATAGTATTACTTTAAATGATAATTTTACGAATTATGTAGAACATTATATGCATAAAAGTGTTAGTAAAACTGCAGATAGTAAGATTATTTTAAGAATTCTTAGTAGTGAATTTATACCTTTATATTATGATGAATTTGGATACGCTAAGAGCTATAAAGCTATTATTAGATTAGAATTTAATGTAACTTTTCAAGATGAAACAACTAAAAAAATTATAACTTCAGGCGAGCATATTTTTAATACAAATACAATTAGTGTTTTAAGTGATGAGCAAAAAAGTAGAGCTATTAATTTAGCTAGCCAAAAGGCGTTTAACGAATTTGCTTTAAGAATTATTATGTAGTTAATAATTAATTTTGTTTTGTTAGTATTAAGAAAAAATTTTAAAGAGAAAAAATGTCTATTAATATTAATGTGATTGCTAAAGAAACAATTGTAGAACTTACCAAAAGGAACTTATTATTAACTCCTGAAAATTATTCAGAAGTTTTTGATGAGATTGCTAAAAAGTATGGAAGAACAACTCAAAATATTGATAAAATTCAAGGGTATATTTCTAAATTAAATCCCACATTAGCTCAAGATGTAAAAGGAAGAAATGTAAAAAGCTTAGAAGAATTAGTAGTATTTTTAATCTCTAAAGCTAATGGTATAAAAGAGGATAATAGTGATAAAAAGCTCATAATAAACTATAATATAATTTGTAAAAAATTATTAAAAATATTATCAAATTTACCAAATAAATCAACTAAAACTCTTAGTGAAGAAGCTTTAAATAAATTAAATAATTCAAGTCTAAAAACATTAGAAGAATTAAAAAAAGATTGGATTAGGGTAGATGATGATTTATTAGAACTTAATAATAAAATTCAACATTTAGGATTAAACTCAAGAGATGATTTTTTAGAAATTTTAGATGAATTATCTTTAAAAATTGAAAGAAATAATTCTAATGCAGTGTGTGAAAATTTAGCTCCATCTGTGGCTTATTCTTTAACTCCATCAATTGCTAATTATGTAAATGATGAAATCAATCAGTTTTGTGAGAGTATAAATGCAGAACCGCAAATATTAGGCGTAAAGCAAATTACAGAGCAATTTAGAAATCTAGTCAAAAAAAGAATAGATATTGATAGAGCAGAAATTTCAAGTTCAAATAAAGTTTTAAATGATGTTTTGGAGCAAATTAGCGATAAGATTGTAAGTATTCTTAGTATGGCTACAAATTCTCAACAAAAAGTTCAAGAAATTAAAAAAGAAATTGAAAGTATTAAAGCTGAAGATGAAGCTATGCAGACTATTAAAGCAAGATTGATAGCTATAGTTGCTATGTTTGAAAAAGAAATAATAGATTTAAAAGAAAAAACAAAATTAGATGCCGATACTCTAGGTGATCTTAAAATTAAAGTTCAAGGATTAGAGCAAGAAATTAATAAACTAAGAGAAGAAACTCAAGTAGATTTTCTAACTCAACTTGCAAATAAGCGTCAATTAGAAGAGCAATTAAAATTAGCTGAAGAATCTTATGAAAGATATAATATAAATTATTCAATAGCATTTTTTGATATTGACCATTTTAAGTTTATAAATGATACCTATGGACACGCAGCAGGAGATACTATACTTGCTAATTTAGGAAATATTATTTTAAATAACATTAGAAAATTAGATTGTGCGGGAAGATATGGTGGGGAAGAATTTATGGTAATTCTTCCACATTCATCAATTGATGATGCAGTAAAATTTGCTGAAAAAATTAGAGTTTTAGTATCAGAACAAAAGTTTTTATGTAAAGGTAAGACTATTAGTATAAAAGTAAGCGGTGGTGTAAGTGATAGAAGAAGCTATGAGACCCAAGAGCAATTTATTGAAGCTGTTGATAAATTATTATACGCAGCAAAAAATGCAGGTAGAAATAATATAAAAAGTGCAAGTAGAAAATAAACTTTCAAATTATTTAGATAATTTAGCGGAATTTTACGAGAAATTTGACCTTTTTAAGGCTCATAGATTTAAGCATTTGCTAAATTATGATTTTGATACAAAAGTAGTGCAAATTTTAGGCACTAATGGTAAAGGTAGTACGGGAAGATACCTTGCTTTAATGCTTAGTGATAGCGGGTATAAAGTAGGGCATTTTATAAGTCCACATATATTCTCTTACAAAGAAAGATTTAGTATATTTCAAAATCAAGTTATGCAAGATATTGATTTAGACATAGCTCATAATATTTTGCAAGATAAATTAAAAAAGCTTAATTTAAAAGAAAATCTTAGTTATTTTGAATATTTATGCTTTTTATCACCTATTGTTTTTAGTGAGTGTGATTATGTAATTTTTGAAGCTGGACTTGGTGGAGAATACGATGCTACAAGTATTTTTAAAAGAGATTTATGCGTATTTACTCCGATTAGTATTGACCATGCTGATATTTTAGGTTCTAATTTAGATGATATTTTTAGAACCAAAATTAAAGCAATGTGTGGTGTTAATATTTTTGCTAATAAAAATGAGATGATATTAAAAGCGGCCATTCAAAAAGGAGTTAAGGCTAGTTTTTTAAGTGCTGATTATTCAAAATTATGCCTTGATGAAAATGAGTTTTTAAAACATAATTTTAGCTTAGCTCAACTTGCATATTTTGAGTTAGAAAAACATTTTTATATAGGTAAAGCAATTAAATTAGATTTAAGAGCAAGATGTGAAAAACTAGCAAGTAATTTAATAATAGATGTAGGGCATAACGCTGCAGCTGCAAAGAATTTAAATCAAGAAATTAAAAAACAATTCCCAACTAAAGTTAGTTTAATTGCTAATTTTTTTGCCAATAAAGATGTAAAAGATATTTTAAATATTTTAAAGCCAAGTATTAATGAAGTTTTGGTTTTTAACTATAAAAGCGAACATAGAGCTTTAGCAAATGTTAAAGAGATTTGCAAAGAATTAGATATTAAATGCAGTGATTTTCGTGATTTTGATACAGATAAAAATTATGCAGTTTTTGGCTCTTTTATGCTAGTAGAAAGGTTTTTGAGATTTTATGCAAGCAAATCTTTATGAGTATTTAATAAATAATAAAAATTATGCAAAAATTATTATATGTGAAGACTTAAACGAAGCAAAATCTTTATCAAATGTAGCTTTATATTTAGGGATAAATAGTTTTATTTTACCTGATTTTAGAGCAGAGATTAATGACGATTTACGCTCGTTTTCTATGGAATTATTTGATATTTCAAAAGTTTTAAGTGATTATTATGATTATCAAGATAAAAAGATTTTAATAATACCTATTAATACTATTAAAAAACCACTTCCAAGTAAAGATGATTTAAAGTGTTTAAAGATTGAATTTGGCGATAGGATTAATTTAAATTCTTTAGCAAAAGAGCTTTTAAGGTTAAATTATAATTTAGTTGATATGGTTCAAAGTCCAGGAGAATTTAGCATAGGTCATGAAAAAATTGATATTTTTTCATTGAAATATGAAAATCCAATTAGAATAGTTTTATTTGATGATGAAGTAGAAAGTATTAAATATTTTGATGCAAGTTCTGGACTTAGCTATAAAGAAGAGTGTGAATATTGTGATATTTTGCCAATAATTTCATATGTAAGCGAAGAAAAATACGAAGAAATCAAAGAAAGTATTTTAAATAATGATGATTTAAATGAATACGAAAGTGTATTTTATTGGCATTTAAAACTTAGTAATTATTTAGAGTTTTCTTATGTTTGCACGAAAGAATTTGAATTAGGAAATATAATTTCTAAAGCTAAAAAATATAGCGATATGGTGTTTAATCCTAGCAATGATTTTTTCAAATTAAACTCAAATAAAAAGATAAAATTACTAGCTAGTAATGAGAATAAATTCTTAGATTATAAATTAGGTGAAAATGTAGAAAAAATCATCTCAAATGCAGTTTTAAATATTCAAAGCGATGATGAATTAATAATAAGTCTTAATAAATATTATAAAAAAGAGAAAAAATATAAATCAAGTATAGTTTTAGACGAGCTTATAAAAAATGATTATGTAGTTCATGAGCGATACGGCGTAGGTAGATTTTTAGGATTAGAATTAATAGAAAATGAAGGAAAAAAGCAAGAATTTATTGTGATTGAATATCAAAATGAAAATAAATTGCTACTTCCAACTAGCTCACTTTATTTGCTTGATAAATATATTTCAAGCTCAATTCCTGAACTTGATAAATTAGGCAAAAATACTTTTGTAAAACTCAAAGAAAAACTTAAAACTAAATTATTAGCAATTGCAGGTGCTATTACTGAACTAGCAGCAAAAAGGCAGTTAATTGTAACAAAGGCTATTAAAAAACCACTTGATTATGAGATATTTAAGGCTAAAGCAGGATTTGTTTTAACAAGTGATCAAGAAAAAGCAGTTAATGATATTTTTGAAGAGATAAGTAAATGCACTCCTATGGATAGATTACTTAGTGCTGATGTTGGTTTTGGTAAAACCGAAGTAGCAATGCACGCAATTTTTGCCTGTGTTAAAAATGGTTTAAATGCCTTATTTTTTGTCCCGACTACACTTTTATGCTCTCAACATTATAAAACACTTAAAAATCGTTTAGAGCCTTTTGGAATTCAAGTTTTTAGACTTGATAGATTTTCTAATACTAAAAAAGCTATTATGAATACAAAAGAGCCAAAGGTTATTATAGGAACTCACGCTTTACTTAGTTTAGCAATTGATGATGTTGGGCTAATTGTAATTGATGAAGAGCATAAATTTGGCGTAAAACAAAAAGAAAAATTAAAAGATATAAGTATAAAAGCTCATCAATTAAGTATGAGTGCTACTCCAATCCCAAGAACGCTTAATCAAGCTTTAAGCACACTTAAGACTTATTCTCAAATTCTAACTCCGCCTAATGATAGACTAGATGTAAGAACTTTTGTAAAAACTTATGATGACGCTTTAATTAAAGAAATCATAGCAAGAGAGCTTAGGCGTGGCGGGCAAGTATTTTACATACACAATCACATAGCTTCAATTGAACATAAAAAACGCTATTTAGAAGAGCTTTATCCAAAGCTTAGAATTTTAGTTTTACATTCAAAAATACCAGCAAATGAAGCTGAAGAAAAACTATTTGAATACGAAGAGAAAAAGTATGATTTATTATTATGCACAAGCATTGTTGAAAGTGGAATTGACTTAGCAAATGCAAACACCATAATAGTAGAAAAATCAAACCATTTCGGTATAGCTGATTTACACCAACTTCGTGGTAGAGTAGGTCGTAGCAAAATACAAGGATTTTGTTATTTTTTAGTTGATAACGAAGAAAGCGTTAGTGAAGATTCTAAGAAAAGATTATTAAGCTTAGCTAGTAATTCGTATTTAGGCAGTGGTAGCACTCTAGCTCAAATGGATTTAGAAATAAGAGGCGGTGGTAATTTATTAGGTGCTGAACAAAGCGGTCATATAGAACAACTTGGCTATGCACTTTATATTAAAATGCTAGAAGCTGAAATTAATAGACTAAGTAAAGGAAATATCACAAAAGAGATTAAATACGAGCAAAAATTATTAGTAAATGCTTATATAAGCGATTATTTAGTGCCTAATGATAAGCTAAGATTAAGTCTTTATAGAAAAATAAATGAGTGTGATAATTTAGCTAGTTTATCTACTATGCAAGATTCTTTTAACGATAGATTTGGCAAATGTGATAGCTATACAAGAAATTATTTTTCACTTATGGCAATTAAAATTTTATGTATTAAGCACGGATTTTGCGAAGTTAGTAATTATGAGCAAAATATAAAACTTTTAAAAGATAATGATGAAAGAATTATTTTAAAAGCACCAAGCAAAAGCGATGATGATATAATAGATACTTTATTAAAATATTTAAATTCTTTATAAGAATTTAAATATTAATTTGGATTAATTAATTTGCTCAAGCATACTTAAAACTTCTTCAAAAGCAAAAGCTTCATCATTTCCTTGTCTTAAAAAATCATTCATATAATCTTTTTTACTCATTGCAAAATCAAGCTCTTTATCGCTACCTTTTACATAAGCACCAATTCTAATTAGAGTTTCGTTTTCTTTTAAAACTGAATTAAGCCTTTTAAACTTAGCAGCATTTTTTTTATGTTCAGGCGTTACCACATCTCCCATAACCCTACTTGCTGAATTTTGAATATTAATCGGAGGATATATTCCAAAATCAGTTAGGCTTCTATCTAATACGATATGCCCATCAAGAATTGACCTACTTTGATCAGCAATAGGATCACTCATATCATCGCCATCAACTAACACGGTAAAAAATGCTGTAATAGTTCCTTTACCTTCTTCTTTACCAGCTCGCTCCATTAATTGCGGCAGTAGATTAAATACACTTGGTGGATAGCCTTTAGCAGTAGGTGGTTCTCCAAGAGCAAGACCGATTTCGCGTTGAGCCATAGCAAAACGAGTAACGCTATCCATTATAAATAATACATCCATTCCTTGTTCTTTAAAAAATTCAGCCACACTCATAGCACAAAATGCCCCATATTTACGCATTAATGCACTATCATCGCTAGTCGCAACTATCATAACGGTATCATCCATTTTACCACCTAAATTCTTATGTATAAACTCAGGAATTTCTCTACCACGCTCACCTATTAAAGCGACTACTTTAACGGCTGCAGGGGCGTTTTTAACTATCATTCCCATAAGGGTTGATTTACCAACCCCAGAACCAGCAAAAATGCCTAATTTTTGTCCTACTCCACAAGTTAAAAGCCCATCAATACTTTTAATACCAACAGGAAAAGGCTCACTTATAAGCCCACGCTTAAGTGCGTCTATTGGTGCTCTTAAAATAGGCATCATTTTACTTGGTGTGATTTTTTCTTTTCCATCTTTTGGACGCATAAATGGATCAACCACACGCCCAAGTAATTCCATAGAGCAAGGAATTTTCATTCCTGCTTCTTCTAAAAATGCTTTATCTCCGATTTTAAAGCCTTCTACAAAATCAAAAGGGCTTAAAAATGAAATATGCTCTTCAATCTTAACAACCATTGCATAAGCGGTTTTTTCCTCGTTTTCAAGTCTTATAACATCGCCTACGCTAGTGATTAATCCTTTAATCTCTATACTAATTGCAGAGATTTTGTATATAAAGCCAAAATTTTGTGAAATTGGTATTTTTGATATTTTATTTTTAAGTTTTTCTAAGTTCATTTTATTAGTGAATAAAATTCTTTCCTAGTTCTTTCATCGCTTAAAAATATGCCTTTAAGAGAACTTGTTATTGTTTTAGAATTTACTTTTTGAATTCCACGCATTTGCATACATAAATGCTCAGCTTCAATAGTTACAGCAACACCTTTTGGCTTTAATATTTCATATAAAGCTAGGCTAATTTGTTCGCATAATTGTTCTTGGATTTGCAATCTTCTTGAATAAACTTCAACAAGTCTAGGTAATTTTGAAAGCCCAACTACTTTTCCATTAGGTATATAAGCAATATGAACTTTTCCAAAAAATGGTAATAAATGGTGTTCGCATAAGCTATAAAAATCAATGTCTTTTACTAAAACCATTTCATTGTTATCAGTGTTAAAAATAGCTTCGTTTAAAATTTCTTTTGGATTTTTTGTATAGCCACTACATAAGAATTCATATGATTTTTGAACCCTTTCAGGTGTTTTTACTAATCCTTCTCTATTTGGATTTTCACCAATTTTTATTAATAAATTTTTAATTAAGTCTTGCATTCTTTACCTTTATATTTTGCCAATGATTAATTTTTTTAGCTAGAATTGTGCGAAATATTTTACAAAAGGTAGTTTAATGAAACTTAGTACAACAAAAATTGATGAAATTAATTACTCAGTAAGTGGTGTTATAGAAAAATCTTTAATAGATGAAAAGGTTAAAGAAATAGCTGTAAAAGCTAGTAAAACTATGCAAGTTGCTGGTTTTAGAAAAGGCAAAGTTCCTGTAAATGTTGTTTTAGATAGATATAAAGATTCTTTACTAAAAGATGCAGAACAAGAAGCGATTACAAGTGCTTATAAAAATGCAGTTAAAGAAACAGGTAAAGATGAAAAAGAATTAATCGGTGAGCCAAGCTTTAAAAAATTCGATAGAAAAGATAATGGAATTGAATTTGAATTCGTAGTTTCTTTTAGACCAACAATTGATTTAAGTGGTTATGAAGCATTAGTTCCTGCATTAAAAATAGAAGAAATTAAAGAAAAAGATATTAAAGCTAGAAAAGAAGCTATGCTTAAGCAATTTGCTCCATTAGAAAAAACTAAAAAACAAATCTTAAAAAAAGGTGATTATGCTAAGTTTGATTTTGAAGGATTTGTTGATGGTGTTGCTTTTGAAGGTGGTAAAGCAGAAAATTATATGCTAGAGATTGGAAGTGGTCAATTTATACCAGGATTTGAAGATGGTATGATAGAGCTTAAAGTTGGCGAAGAAAAAGATATAGAAGTAACTTTCCCTGAAAATTATCAAGCAGCTCATTTAGCGGGTAAAAAAGCAGTATTTAAAGTAAAATTACATGAAATTCACGCAAGAAAATTACCTGAAATTGATGAAGAAATGCTTAAAAAATTACTTCCTGGTGTAGAAAACCCAACTGAAGCAATTTTAGATGAAAAAATAAAAGAACAATTAGAAACAGAAGCTAAATTTAAACAAATTGATGAAAAATTAAAACAAGAATTTGTTGAAAAAATGCTAGAAAAATATACTTTTGCAGTTCCACAAAATATTTTAGAACAAGAAACTAATTTACAATTTAATCAAGCTGCAAGAAGCTTTAGTAAAGAAGAATTTGACAAATTAAAAGATGATAAATATTTAGAAGAAAAAAGAAAAGAATATGAAGCAGAAGCATTAAAAAGCGTAAAATTAACTTTCATTGTTGATGAATTAGCAAAATTAAGAAATGTAGTTGTAAATGACCAAGAAGTAGCACAAGCTATTTATTTTGAAGCTTTAAGATACGGAATGGACCCTAAACAACTAATAGAAAACTATACAAAAAATGGCACATTACCAGCTGTTAGAATGAGTTTGGTAGAAGAAAAATTATTTGCTGATTTATTTTTAGGAAAAGATAAATGAGCTACATACCTTATGTAGTAGAAAAAACTAGCAAAGGCGAGAGAAGTTATGATATTTACTCTCGCTTACTTAAAGATAGAATTATTCTTTTAAGTGGTGAAATAAATGATGATGTAGCTGCTAGTGTAGTTGCACAATTATTGTTTTTAGAAGCTCAAGATTCTACTAAAGATATTTATTTGTATATAAATAGTCCTGGTGGAGTTGTAACTAGTGGTCTTAGTATATTTGATACAATGAATTATATTAAACCTGATGTTAGTACAATTTGTATAGGACAAGCTGCTTCAATGGGAGCGTTTTTACTTAGCTCTGGAGCTAAAGGTAAAAGGTTTGCTCTTCCAAATGCTAGAATTATGATACATCAGCCTTTAGGCGGTGCAAGAGGTCAAGCGACTGATATTGAAATTCAAGCAAAAGAAATTTTAAGATTAAAAGCAATGCTTAACAAAGTATTAGCTGAAAATACCGGTAATAAATTGGCAAAAGTTGAGAAGGACACTGAACGCGATTATTTTATGAGTTCAGAAGAAGCTTTAAAATACGGACTAATTGATAAGGTATTAGAAAAAAGTTTTAAATAGGATAGGGCTTTGAATAAAGAGATAATACACGATGAATCTCCTAAGATTCAGAAATTAAGCGGTGGAGAATTTGAGAAATTTACTCAACAAGTAATTAAACAACTTATAGAGGATAATGTTCCACCAACTCCTACTAATTATTCTATTTATTTTGAAAAAATGTTAGATACTAAGCCTATGGCCTTTAAAAAACGAGTAACAGAAATGATTACTTATGAAAAAGAAGACCAAAGTAATAAAGTTGCTGTAATAGAACAAGACATTAAAGAAACCTTTGTAAATATAAAACAGCTAGTAGGTTCTATTGCAACAATTTATAAAAATATAAGCACAATGAAAGCTTTAATTAAGAAAAAAATAGGCGATTTGAGTATTGCTACCGGTTCTTTATCTATTCAAAATATTTTAAGGTCTTTAGATAGTGATATGGCTAAACTTACCACAGCCCTTGATATTCAATTAAATAGTATAAAAAAAGGTTATGATGAGATTGTAAAAATACATAATAGGGTAAATGAGCAGAGTGAATTTGATGATAAATTCGGAGTGTTTAATAAAAGATATTTATATAATAATATTACTCAAGACATAGAAGATATTAAAAAATATGGCTATTCAATATCTTTAATGTTTGTAAAGATTAAAGATAGTTTATTAAATACAATTGAATTACAAAAAGATAAAAATCTTTTGATGAGAAATGTTGCGAAATTATTATTAAAAACCTCAAGAAGAAGCGATGTTGTGGCACATTATGGAGATGGTATTTTTGTAATGGCAATGAAACATACAAATATAGTTAATGCAAAAAAAGCTTGTGAGAGAATTTCAGACTTATTTTACAATACAACATTTTTTATAAATGATAATGAAATTGATATTAATATAGAAATGAGCGTTGTAGCACTTAGTGGCGATAATTATGAAGAACAGATTCTTGAGGCTATTAGCGTATTACCGAATACTGGTAAAAATAAAGAAATTTATGCTGTAGTTGGAGATAGTGAAGAAAATGATGCTTAAATTAATAACTTATCCTAATAAATTATTATTTACTAGGAGTGAAGAAGTTAAGGTATTTGATGAAGAGTTACATACATTTTTAGATGATATGTATGAAACTATGATTTCATCTAGTGGTATAGGTTTAGCAGCAATACAAGTTGCAAAACCTTTAAGAATATTTTTGATTAATTTATTAAATGAAAATGAAGAACAAAATAAAGATGATTTGATTGAATTTATTAATCCAATAATAACACCTATTGGAGAAGGAACGCAAGTTTATGAAGAAGGTTGTCTTAGTGTTCCTGGTTTTTTTGAAGAAGTAACTAGATATAATAAAATTAAAGTTGATTATTTAGATAGATTTGGAAATCAAAAAACTTTAGAAGCTGAAGGGCTTTTAGCAGTTGCTATTCAACACGAAAACGACCATCTTGATGGACATTTATTCATAGAAAAAATATCATTTAGCGGAAGAAAAAAATTAGAAAAACATTTAAAAAGTTCTAAAAAGCCTAAAAAATAATTATGGCTTTTTAGATTATTGTTTATATCTTCATTTATTTTGCAAAATAATTTATACTTTTATAATTCATAGTAATATTTTAAAAAGTATAAAAATATTTATTGTTAAAATCTTTTGGAATTTAATTTGCAATGCTTTTATAGAACTTACTTTGTATTATGCTTGTAGTTTAAATTATTTGATTAGTTTATAAATATTATTAGACAGATTTGATATTTAAAACTTAAGTGAATATTAAAAATTACGCAGCTTATAAATATAGTAATTTATATTAATTTAAATAAAATAATTGGTTTTAATAAGATATTAAAATACTTAAATTGATACTAAAAATTAAAATTGTAACTAAGCAGAAAAAATCGGATATTGTTTTTTTATTACAAAATAATTTTTAACAACACAAGCACTAAATACTTGATATTTTTATAAGATTTTCATTAGTTATTTTATACTTTTAAAAACTATTAAACAAATCTAGAAATTAAATTAATATCAAGATTTTAAATATTTTATAGGTAATATATCATTTCTATAATTTAAAATATTGACTATCTTAGATTTAAAATTTATATTAAAATCTTAAAAATAAATTTATATTTGACACTTTTTTGCCACTACATATTTTTATAATAAATTGATTTTTTAGAAGGAGTATAGATGTTATCAAGGAGAAATTTTATAAAAGGAGTAGCAGGAGTTGGCCTTAGTGCACCTTTAGCATTAAACGCTAATGATAATTTAGGAAAAGACATAAAATTTGATGAAATAGCTGATGTTATTATAATCGGAAGTGGTGTGAGTGCTCATATTTGTGCTGCTTATTTAGTAAAGAATAAAATTGATGTTTTAATGATTGAAAAGATGGATAGAATTGGTGGTAATTCAGTTCTTTCTCAACAAGATTTTGCTGTTCTTAATTCAGATTTACAAATTAAAGCTGGCATAAAAGATAGCGTAGAATTATTTTTAAATGATTTAAATAAAGCTGGAGCTGGATATAATCATTTAGAACATTCTTTAAGAATTATAAGAAATTCAAATGAAGCATATGAATTTGCTAAAAGTTGTGGGGTTAAATATGCTGATAAGCTTAAGTTTTTAGGCGGTCATAGTGTTGCTAGAAGTGTTGAAACTATTGGCGGTGGTGGTGCTTGTATTAGCACTTTAAATGAATTTTTTATAAAACATAATGGAAAGATTAAAAACGAAACTAAATGCGATGAAATCATTCAAGATGAAAGTGGCAAAATAATTGGCGTAAGCGTTAGAGAAAATTATAGATTTAATAGAAATCTAGCAAATGATGATAGAGAGAATTTAAGTGGAGATAAAAAACACTATAAAGCAAGGCTTGCGGTAGTTTTTGCAACAGGTGGATTTAGCCGTGATATTGAGTTTAGAAGTATAGTAAATCCTAGATTAAGGTTGGCAAAAAGCCCTTCAAGTTTAGGTCAGACTGCTGGTGCATTAAAACAAATGTTAAAGGTAGGAGCAATCCCAACTCAATTAGCACTTAGTAGATTTTCTTTTGGAATTCCTACAGAAGATTTAATTTATGGGATTATGGTTGATTGCAATGCTAAAAGATTTTTAAATGAAGATGGGGATAGACAAGGTTTATCAAATAAAATCTTAGCTCATATGGAAAAGATTAACACAACAATTTATCCAATAATTATTTTTGATAGCACAGGATTTGCTAATTCGCACGACCCTAATAGAATGCAAAGTTTTATTACTGCAGGGAAAATGAAGAAATTTGATAGCTTAAGTGATTTAGCTAATAATTTTAAGCTTAATGAAAATGATTTATCAAAGACAATGCAAGATTATGAAACAGGCATTTCAAATAATAAAGATGAGTTCAAAAAAGATTTAAGTAAGATTAAAAATTCTAGTATGAGTAAAGCACCTTTTTATGCAATGACAGCTGCACCAGGTCTTAGTTATACTCCAGGTGGTGTTTATGCTGATATAAATATGAGAGTTTTAAATATTAGTAACTATGAGCCAATTAAAGGGCTTTATGCGATTGGTGAGGCAACTGGTGGTGTTCATGGACAATCAAGGCTTACTAGTTGTTCTATTCCTGATTGTATGACTTCAGGAATTGCTTGTGCGAAAGATATTTTAAAAGGAGTATAAATGCAAAAATTATTAATGATTTTGATATTAAGTATTTTTGCATTAGGTAATGAATTTGCAATAAAACCACATCATATTGAAGTGAAATTAAAATGCACAGATTGTCATAAAGAAGCAAATGAAAAAGATTATAAAGCACTTGATTCTAATTCATGTCTAAGTTGTCATGGAAGTAAAGAGAAATTAGCAAAAAGGCTTGATTTTTTAAAAGGTAAAAACCCGCATAATAGTATTCATGATAATGCGAATTTAAATTGTTACACCTGTCATAATGAGCATAAGCCATCATTTAATATGTGTAATACTTGCCATAATACTAAAACTTGGATGAAGGAGATAAAATGAAAAAAACTATTATTTTTGTTTCATCTATTGTGGTTTTAACTTTAATTTTTGTGTTTTTATCTCATAAAGCTATACAAATGACTGGCGATGATAAATTTTGTGCAAGTTGTCATGTAATGCAACCGATGAAGGAAGCTTATATTAAAGATGTTCATAGTGGTAATAATAATCTAGGTATAAAGGCAAATTGTGTAGATTGTCATTTGCCACACGATAATATAGTAAATTATCTAAGCACAAAAGCTTATAATGGCATTAAAGAATTTAGTATCACTGCTATTGGAGCTGATGAAAAGATAGATTGGTATGAAAAACTCAATCATAAAAAAGATTATGTTTATGATAGTGGATGCTTAAAATGTCATCAAGATATTACTAAAATTAATTCTAAAAATGAAATGCAAAATACAATGCATAAAAGATATTTAGATTACGCAAATGAATTAAAATGTGTAAGTTGTCATACCCATGTAGGTCATGATGGTTTAAGGGGTAAATTAGATAAAAAATGAAAAAATACACAATTTTATATGCAGAAGATGATTTAAATCTAGCAAGTCAAGTTATTGATTTGCTAGAACTACTTGATTTTAATGTGCTTTATGCTAAAGATGGCTTAAGTGCTTTAGATATATATTTGGCTAAAAAGCCTGATATATTATTACTTGATATTTCTATGCCAAAACTTGATGGTTTAAATTTATTAGAAAATATAAGAAATTCTGATAATAAAATTCCTGCTATTATGATTACAGCTTTAAGCGATAAACAAACTTTATTAAGTGCAGTTGAGCTTAATATTTGCAAGTATTTAATAAAACCTTTTGATAGGATTAAACTTGAAGATGCTTTAAAAAAGGCTATAAAAAGTATTAATAATAAAATTAAATTAAGCAATAATATATATTTAGATATTGATTTAAATGAGTTATTAATAAATGATGAGATTATTAAGCTTAGCAAAAAAGAATTTTTATTGCTTGAAATTTTGTTAAAAAGTAGTCCTAACATTGTAGATATTTATAAGATTTGCGATTATGTATATAATGATTATGATGTAAGTTCTGATGCTATTAAATCACTCATTAAAAATCTTAGAAAGAAATTAGGCGATAAAGGTATAATTCATAATGCAAATTCTCGTGGATACTATATCAAAATTACTTAATATAAGCATTCGCAAAAAAGCTTTTATATTTGTTTTAACTTTGATTATTTTTTTATGTTTTATTTTGAATTTTTTATATATTTCTTGGCATAAAAATTATTTATTTCAAAACAAAAATAGTTTTAATGATAGGTTTATTTATTTTTATAATGATTTTTTAAATAATTTATTAAACAATACGCTTAGTATTAGTTATGAATTTGGTTCTAATTTAGATTATTTAAAAAATGATGAAAAGCTAAATAAATTAAATAAATTATTTTTAAATCTAAGCTCAAATGAGGCGTATTTAAAGGATATTAAATTATTTATTTTAAAAGAAAATATTTGCATAGAAAAAGATAAAATAAAATTAAATTGCCAATATGATTTTAATAATCAAACAGATATTTTACTTAGATTAAATACCGAACCAGTTTATTTAATTAATTTAAAAATAAATGAAAATTATGCGATTACTTATACAATAAGTGCAAAAAAATTATTAGATAATTTAAAAATTCAAGATGATTTTTTAGCTGCTTTAAAGTATGAAAATGAGTATTTTTATAATGAATTTGATTGGCAAAATAAAACTAAACTTTTAAAAAATGATGAAGATATAATTAAATTAGATGATAAATATTATTTAAGTAATGAAATTATTTTAAATGATAGATTTTTCATATTGATTAAAAAAGATATTACAAAAGATTATAAAACTCATTTACATATAATAAAAAAGGCTTTTATAATTAGTGTGGTTTTGGTATTTTTTGCTTTTATTGGGGTATATTTTGTTTTAGGATTTTTAATTAATAAATTATTAAAAACCGAAGAAAAACTAAGAAAATTAAATGCAAATTTACAAGAAGAAGTAAAAAATCAAGTTGAAATAATTAAGGCTAAATTAGATGAAAATACACAAAAAGAGCAATTGCTAAATCATCAATCAAAATTAGCTGCATTAGGTGAAATGATAGCTTGTATAGCTCATGAATATAGACAGCCATTAGCAACTTTAGGTGCAATTTCTAGTTATCTTGAGATTAGTTTAGAAAAACAAAAAATTGATGATAAGTTTCATCAAAAATTAAAAGAGATAAATCCTATTTTAAATTATATGTCAAAAACTATTGATGAATTTTATGATTTTTATAAGACAAAGCAAGAAAAAAGCTCTTTTTATGTTTATGAAGCTATTTTAAATTCTTTAACGATTTGTAATGCAAGCCTTACAAGGAATGCAATTAATACTACTTTAAGACTTGATAAGAGTTTAAAAATAAATTCATATAAAAATAGTTTAGCTCATGCAATAATCAATCTCATTACAAATGCAAAAGATGCTTTAATTAATATAAAAAATCCTTATATTATAATTAATCTTTATGCTTATAAAAATAATATTTATATTAGTATAAAAGATAATGGAATAGGGGTTAAAAAGGATTTAGAAGAAGAAATTTTTAAACCTTATTTTAGCACGAAAAATGGTTCAGGGCTTGGGCTTTTTATGATAAAAAATATTTTAAATAGCGAGTTAAATGCTGATGTATTTTTAAAAACTAGAAAAATTGGAGCTAATTTTTATATTAGGATTGCTTATGAATGAGTTGTTTTGTTTAATTGTAGGTAGTGGTATTAGTGGTTTAACATTGGCGAATTTATTGGTTAAACAAGATATTTTATTAATTGAGCAAGATGATGAATTAGGCGGAGCTAAGAGTTATTTAAATTTTGCTGCTAGTAATTCATCTTTTCAGCAACTAGCAAATATAAAAGATGATAAATTTTATGATGATTTGATTTTCTTATTCAACTAATTATGCTGATTTTGCTTTATTAAAAGAGCTTAGTGAAAAATCAGCACAAGCTACTCAACTTTTAAAAAGTTTTGGGGTTGAATTTGAATTAGCTATATCAAATAGCTTAAATCATTCAGTTCCCAGAGAATTACACCCTTTAAAAAATGCTAAAGAAAGTGTGATAAATCCATTAATCAACAGATTGCTTAGTAAAAATGTAAATATATTAACTAAGGCTAAATTAATTGATTTTGATAATGGTATTGCAAGTATTTTACATAAAGATGAAATCATAAAAATTAAGGTTAAAAATATAGCTTTTTGCACTGGTGGATTTGCAAACGATAAAGAATTTATAAAAATTCATTATCCACTAGCTTATTATGCTAAAACTATGTCTAAGAACAATTCAAATTCTTTAAAGATTTTATTAAAAAATGGAGCAATCCCAACCCAATTAAGTCTAATGAGATTTGCTTTTGTTTTGCCTATGGATATTTTTAAGTATGGAATTTTAATTAATTCTGATTTTAAAAGATTTGTTAGAGAAGATAGCTCAAGGCAAGATTTAGCAATAGCGATTTTAAATGAAATTAAAAATAATAAATTAGTTAAATTACTCCTAGATAATCACGGAATAAATTATATAAACGATATAAGTATATTTTACAAATACTATTCTTTAGAAGAAATTGATAAAAGATTAATTAATTGCGTTGATGAATACAATAGCTATTTTAGTAATAGGATTGATAAATTGGGTAAAAATCTTAATAATATTTCTATTAAAGCAATTAATAAGCCTATGTTTTATTTGGCTAATGTAGATGTTTATTTAAACTATACTTTAGGTGGGGTTAAATCAGATATATTTGCAAGAGTAGTTGATATAGATACTAATACAGCTAAGAATAATATGTTTGCTATAGGAGAAGTTAGTTCTATGTTTGGAGAAGCAAGGCTTAGTGGAGCTGCTAGCATAGCTTGTGTTGTATTTGCTATGAATGCTAGTCAATTTATGCTATCAATTTGAAAGTATTAATAATTTTTTTATAATCTAGCTAAATAGGAGAAAATATGAAGAAGAAATACTCATTTTTTAAAAACGCAAGTTATGCTTTAGCAGGGGTTAAAAGAGCTTTAAATGAAAGTGCTTTTAGGATAGAATTTGCAATAGGAATTTGCTTTATTTTATTTGCTTTATTTTATCCTTTTTCTTTATTTGAAAAGGCATTTTTAATAGGTGTTATTATTTTAGTATTTGCTGCTGAATGCTTTAATACCGCTATTGAGAGCGTTGTGGATTTGGCAACTTCAAAATACCATAAACTTGCAAAAGATGCAAAAGACTTGGGCTCTGCTGGAGTATTTTTTACTATTTTAATAGCTGTTTTAACTTGGCTTAGCGTTTTATATAAGGAATTTTTATGAAAATAAGTGAGATTTATAAGATTTTAGATGAATTAAGTCCTTTTAATACCCAAGAAAGTTGGGATAATAGTGGGTTAATTTTAAGTAATGATGATAGTTGCGAAAGGATTTACCTTAGCCTTGATTTAGATTTTAATCAAGTAAAATCATTTTTACCAAATTCATTGATTATTACTCATCATCCTTTGATTTTTAAGGGTATTAAAAGTATTAAAAATGATTATGCTGGTAATATTTTAAAAGAATTAATCAAAAAAAATTGTGCTTTAATTTCTATGCATACGAATTATGATTTAAGTCATTTAAATAGATATTTTTGTGAAAAGTTTTTAGGCTTAGAAATAATTGAAAGCGATGGGTTTTTAGCTTATGCTAAGAATAATTTTAAAGATATTTATGAATTGGCTGATTTTTTAAAGGCTAAATTAAACTTAAAAAAAATATCAATATCTTTAGCAAAAGAAATAATTCAAACTGATTTAATAGGAATTTGCACGGGTTCTGGAATTTCATTGGCTAGTGAGCTTAAGAGTAATATATTTTTAACAGGAGATATTAAATATCACGACGCTTTAGCTCTTAGTGAAAATAATATAAGTTTAATCGATATTAAGCATTATGAAAGTGAGATTTGTTTTGCTAATTCTTTAGCGAGTAATTTGCAAAAATTACCGATAGAGATTATAATCAGCTCTTCAAAAAATCCATTTTTAGAGTATTAAGGACATACTATGAATAAACACCTATCACAATTAGTAGAGCTTTCTAAATTAGATAAAGAAATAGATAGTTTTTTACCACAAATTGAAAGTGCTAAAAGAGAAGCGAACAATTTAGAAGATAAAATTAAAAGTCTTGAGAATAAAAATTCAAAATTAGAAGAAAGCATAAAAGAAATTAGTGAGAGTAAAGTAAAAGTAGAAAATCACATAGCTCAATTTTCAACAAAAATCAATGAAACAGCTAAAAAAATTGCTTTAGTAAAAACAGAAAAAGAAGCAAATGCTTTAAAATTAGAAGAAGAAATCGCAAGAGAGCAATTAGAAGCTGCAAATGAAGAAATATCAAAATTAGAAAAAATAGTAGATAATAAAAAAGAAGAAATTAAAGAAAATCAAAAAGAAATTACTAAATTAAATGATGATTTAACTATAGCAATAGCTAATCAAAAATCAGCACTTGATGCTATTGAAGAAAAAAGAAAAGAAATTTATGTAAGAAAAGATAAGTTAGCTAGCGAAATTGATAGCAAAGTTTTCGGATTTTATGAAAAAATTAGAAAATGGGCTAAAAATACTGCAGTAGTTCCTGTTAAAAAACAAGCTTGCTATGGTTGTTTTATGCAACTAAATAGCAAAACTTTTAGCGCAGTTTTAAAAAGTGAAGAGATTAATAACTGCCCACATTGTGGAAGAATTTTATACATAGAAGAGTAATTTTTATAATTTAAAAAATGTATTTTTTTTATATTCTTGTTTCTATTTTAATTTATCCTTTATTCTTATTGGTTTTAATTCCTTTAAGTTTTAAGGATAAATATTCTAAACTTTATCAAAAATTTTTACCATTCAAAAAGCATAAAATAGCAGATATTCATTTTCATTTTGCAAGTTATGGAGAAGCTGTCGCTTTAGGCGAGTTGATTAAATATTATAAAAATAAAGGTTTTAAAATATTACTTACTTGTTCATCAAAAACAGGACTTATGAAAGCAAAAGAATTTGATGATAATGCTTTTTTACTACCTTATGAGCCATTATTATATTTATGGCTTAAACCTGCTAAGACTTTAATAGTATTTGAAGCAGAATTATGGTTAGCTTTACTTAAAATATATAAAGATTTTGATAAAAATACTATTTTATTAAACGCTAGAATGAAAGAAAATAGCTTTAAAAATTATAAAAAATTTAGTTTTTATTATGCAAAAATATTTTCATATTTTGATTTAATTCTTGCTCAAAGTAATGAAGATAAAGAAAGATTAGAATATTTTAATGCTAAAAATATAGAAGTTTTTACAAATATAAAGATTACAAATAAGCCAATAGTTACTAAGCAATTAAGCAAAAATAAAGAAATAATTTTAATTGCAAGCACTCACGAAAATGAAGAAGAAATAATTCTAAATAAGCTAGATAAAAATTTCTTAAAAGATAAATGTCTAATAATAGCACCAAGACACCCTGAAAGATTTCACAAGGTTGAAAAATTACTTAATAATAAGGGTTTTAATATTGTAAAATATAGCAATGATTGTGATGGATATTTAAAAAGTGAAGTATTTTTGCTAGATACTTTAGGAGAATTGATTAATTTTTATTCAATTAGTGATTATGTGATTTTGGGTGGTTCTTATACTAAAATAGGCGGACATAATTTCGCCGAAGCTGCGTTTTTTGGCTGCAAAATCACTTCAGGAACTAATGTATTTTCTCAATATTCAAGCCTAAAATGTATAGAAAATATAAAAATTAGTGATGATATTGATTTTACAAATGTTAAAAATGCTAAAATCAAAAACGAATATACTTTCAACGCATTATGCGAAATATTAGATAGGAAAATAAATGAAACAAGATAAAGCATATAAATTATTAGCAATTCAAGAAGGAATTTCAAATTCAGCTGCTAAAGAATTAATAGATTTAGGTTTAGTAATGCACGGGGGCAAAAGATTAGAGATTGCAAGGGGTCTTATGCCTGTTAATACTATTTTTAAACTTGCAAAACCAGAGCTTAGCGTATTGTTTGAAGATGATAATTTATTAGCTATTAATAAGCCAATTGGTATTGCGAGCGAACATATTAAAAATAATTACACTCTTTTAAATAGACTTGATAAGGATACAAGTGGCATTGTATTATTTGCTAAAAATGAAGAGTTTTTAAAGGCTGCAAAAAATGAATATAAAAAAGAAAAAGTGCAAAAACTCTACCTAGCAATTACTAATAAAATCGTAAGCGAAGGAATGGAGATTGATGAGCCGATTTTAACTATAAAAGGCAAAAGTGCATTTAGTAAGATTAGTAATAGCGAAAACGCAAAATACGCTTATACTAAAATAGAGCCTTTAATTATAGAAGGCAAAAAAACCTTATTAAAAGTGCAAATTGCAACAGGTAGAACCCATCAAATAAGAGTTCATTTAAATAGCGTTGGGCTAGGAATTTTAGGCGATGTTAAATATAGTAAAATAATTAGCTCTAGGCTGATGCTTCATTGTGCTAGGACAAAAATATTTGATTATGATATAAAAACTCCTATGCCAAATGATTTTCATAAAGACTTTGAATTAAAAGGGCTTAATTTAGACTTTTTATTTTAATTTTTAATGCTTTTAAGATAGTTTTTATTTTAAAAGCATTGGAATTTTATAAATTATACTTTACCAACGATAAAGCTTATAATTATTACACTTTGTTTAATTGCTGAAATTAAAATAAATCCCTTTAAGCATAGTAAAGGAATAATAATGTTAGATGTAATGCAAATTCAAGAAATTTTACCACATAGACCACCATTTTTGTTAGTTGATAAAATCACAGAAATCAATCTTGATGAAGGTTATGTATTAGGTTATAAAAATGTTAGTATAAGTGATCAAGTATTTGCAGGACACTTTCCAGGTCATCCGATTTATCCAGGAGTTTTAATATTAGAAGGAATGGCTCAAACGGGTGGAATTTTAGCTTTTCAGAGTATGAAAGATAGTGTTGATCCTAAAAGCAAGGTAGTATATTTTACAGGAATGGAAGAAGTAAAATTCAAATCACCAGTAAGACCAGGCGATAAATTAGTATATAAAATGAGCGTTGTTAAAAATCGTGGAGCAATGTGGGTGTTTAGTGGCGAGGCTTATGTAGATGATACATTATGCACTCAAGCAATTTTAAAAGCGATGATAGTAGATAAATGATTTCAGATTTAGCAATAATAGAAAATGGTGCAAAAATAGGCAAAAATGTTAGCATTGAGCCTTTTGCATATATAGGAAGTAATGTAGAAATTGGTGATAATTGCATTATTAAAAGTGGTGCAAGAATTTTAGGAAATACAAAAATAGGAAATAATTGCAAGATTTTTTCTTATGCTATTTTAGGTGATATTCCACAAGATATTTCTTATAAAAACGATGATTTTTCAGCTTTAATAATAGGCAATAACACAACTATTCGTGAGTTTTGCACTATAAATTGTGGCACACAAAAAGGCGATGGATACACAAGAGTTGGAAATAATAATTTCATAATGGCTTATGTTCATATTGCACACGATTGCACCTTAGCTGATAATATAATTTTAGCAAACAATGTAACCTTAGCAGGGCATGTTGAAGTTGGCTCATTTAGTGTGATTGGCGGACTTACTCCGGTTCATCAATGGGTTAAAATAGGCGATTATTGTATGCTTGGAGGTGCTTCAGCATTATCTCAAGATTTACCACATTTTTGTCTAGCCGAAGGCAATCGTGCTTATGTTAGAAGTCTTAATTTAGTAGGGCTTAGAAGGCATTTAGAAAAAGATAAAATAAATGAATTAAGTGAAGCATTTAGTAGGATTTTTAGAAGTAAAACAGGGCTAATTAGCGATAGAGCAAAAGCTTTATATGAGAGTTCAAATTCTGCCGAAGTTGTTAAATTATGCTCGTTTATTTTAAATACAAAGCGTGGAATTCCAGTGAAAGGAAATGATAATGAGCAATAATATTTGTAGTTTTTGTGGCAAATCTTATCCGTTTGACCTACTTTCAAATGGTAAAAATAATACAATTTGTCCTACTTGTGCTGGTGTTATATTTAAAATGTATGATGCTAAAAATAAAGAATTAGCAGTAGATGAGGTAGCTGATAGTTTAAAAGATATAAGTTCAAAAGCTTTAAAATCTCATTTGGATAATTATGTAATAGGTCAAGATAGAGCAAAAAAGGTTTTAAGCGTAAGCGTTCATAATCATTATAAAAGGCTTATGAGTAATGCTGATGAGAGTGATGTGGAATTAGCAAAATCAAATGTTTTATTAGTAGGACCTACAGGAAGTGGTAAGACACTTTTAGCTCAGACTATGGCAAAAGCACTTGATATTCCTATAGCAATTTGCGATGCTACGAGTTTAACTGAAGCTGGATATGTAGGAGAAGATGTTGAAAATATCTTAACAAGACTTTTACAAGCAGCTGATTATAATGTTGAGCGTGCAGAATGTGGGATAATTTTCATTGATGAAATTGATAAAATCGCAAGAAAGGGAGAAAACCGCTCAATTACAAGAGATGTAAGTGGAGAAGGCGTTCAGCAAGCATTGCTTAAGATAATAGAAGGTAGCGTTGTAAATGTCCCACCACAAGGCGGTAGAAAACACCCAAATCAAGAATTTATTCAAGTTGATACTTCAAATATTTTATTTATTTGTGGTGGTGCTTTTGATGGAATTGAAGAGATTTTAAAGCAAAAGCAAGGCGAGAATGTAATGGGTTTTGATACTACTAGCGTTAAACTTAGTGAAGATGAATTGTATTCACATATTGAGCCTGATGATTTGATTAAATTTGGTCTAATTCCTGAATTAGTTGGAAGATTGCACGCAATTGCAAGTCTTAATGAAATTAGTGAAGAAGATATGGTAAGAATTTTAATTGAGCCAAAAAATTCAATAATTAAGCAATATCAAAAGATTTTTGAATTTGATGGTGTTAAATTAGAATTTGATAAAGACGCACTTTTAGCTATTGCTAAAAAAGCTCTTGATAGAAAAACAGGAGCAAGAGGTCTTCGTGGGATATTAGAGCAATTATTACTTGATTTAATGTTTGATTTAGATAAATATGAAGGTTATGAAATCGTTATAAATAAAGATTTTGTTAATGGCGAAGGCGATGCTATTTTTTTAAAAATTAAGGATAATAAATGATACTAGACCATTTAATAGGGTTATTTTCAAGTGATATGGGTATTGATTTAGGCACAGCAAATACTCTTGTGCTAGTAAAAGATAAGGGTGTAGTAATTGATGAGCCAAGTGTTGTAGCAGTTCAACATACAAAATATGGAAAGAGCAAAATTTTAGCAGTTGGTAAAGAAGCTAAAGAAATGCTAGGCAAAACTCCTAGTGATATTCAAGCAATTCGCCCTATGAGAGATGGGGTTATAGCTGATTTTGATATGACTGAAAAAATGATTAGATATTTTATTGAAAAAACACATAAAAGAAAGAGTTTTTTACGCCCTAGAATATTAATATCAGTTCCTTATGGTCTAACTCAAGTTGAAAGAAAAGCAGTTCGCGAAAGTGCTTTGAGTGCTGGTGCAAGAGAAGTGTATTTGGTTGAAGAGCCAATGGCTGCAGCAATTGGTGCAAATCTTCCCGTGCAAGAGCCTGTAGGCTCATTAGTAGTTGATATTGGTGGTGGAACTACTGAAATAGGAGTTATTACTCTAGGTGGTCTTCATACTGCAAAAAGTATTAGAACAGCAGGAGATAAGCTAGATAGCTCAATTGTAAATTATGTAAAAGAAAAATACAATCTAATAATTGGCGAAAGAACTAGCGAAGATATTAAAATCCAAGTTGGTTCAGCTATTCAATTGCCTGAAGAATTAACTATAGTTGTTAAAGGAAAAGACCAAGTAAAAGGGCTTTTAAGTAAGGTTGAGCTAAGTAGTGAAGATATTCGTGAAGCTATAAAAGAGCCTTTAAAAGAAATTGCTGATGCACTTAAGTTTGTATTAGAAAATACAAAACCAGAACTTGCAGGCGATATTGTAGAAAATGGTATAGTGCTAACTGGTGGTGGAGCATTAATCCGTGGAATTGATAAATATTTAAGCGATATTGTAAAATTACCTGTTTATGTTGCTGATGAGCCACTTCACGCAGTAGCAAGGGGAACTGGAAAAATACTTGAAGAGATTTCTTTACTAAGACAAATAGTAAATGATGAATAAATTTAAATTATTACTCCTAATATGCGTTTTGCTTACATCTTCTTATTATTTTGTAGCAGATGTTAAAAATGCTGTTTTAGGGGTTAATGATTTTGTTTTAAATAAGCTTTATAATGCTTATGATTACACCAAACAAAATATTACTAAATATTTTAATCAAGTAAATCAGATAGATGAATTAAGCACAGAAAATAAAAAGCTAAAACAATACAAATTCTTATATGATAATTTAGTTATAGAATATAACAATCTTGCAAAAGCCCATAATCTTAAAAAATATGAATTTGAATTAGCCTTAACTAGGGTATTATCTTATGAAAAAATTGGAAGTTTAACTAAATTTTGGATGAGTTATGATGGTATAAAGCCTGATATTACTTATGGTTTGATATATGATAATAATGCAGTGGGGATTATGTATTCAAATAATAATAGAGCTTATGCACTTAGTTTAAATGATGAAAAATGTGTTTTTTCTGTGGTTATTGGGGAAAATAAAACTCCTGCTATTTTACAAGGTAGTAAAAATTCAATTTATGTTAATTTTGTTACTGATTATAAAGAATTAAATATAGGAGATTTGGTTTATACGAGTGGAAAGGATTTGATTTTTCCAGAGGGTATTTATGTTGGAAAAGTAGTAAAAATCATAGATGAAGCTGGGTATAAAAGAGCTATTTTAGAAGATACAAAAACTCTTAGTCCTTATAGATATGTTTATATGGTAAGTGCTAAAGAGAACTCACAAGAAATTAAAAATTAAAATCTTAAATTATTTTTTATTAATTTACCCTTTGTTAATAGGGGGGGGGTGTAGAATAATTACTTCATTTTAAAAAAGGAGTAATTATGGATAAGAGTTCCATTTTAATGTTGCTTGATAATAAAATTTCAAGCGAGCAAAAGTTTATGCTAAATGATAAACTTGATAATTTAAGCAAAGAAAAATATAAAAACCTACCACTAATCCCGTTAAAAAGTCCAATTTTAGCAGCAGTTTTAGGATTTTTCTTCGGAGTTTGGGGTGTTGATAGATTTTATCAAGGAAATATGCTTTTAGGATTTTTAAAAATAGGTCTATTTTTAATAGGCTTGGCTTCGACACTTATATTTATCGGAGTTTTTATTTTATGGGCTTTATATATTTATGTATTAGTTGATATATATTTTGTATATAAAGCAGTTCAAAAAGACAATTACACAAAAATATTACAAATAATAGGATGATTTTATGAAAACAGATTTTTTAATTTCTAATAAAGGTCAAGAATTAATCAAAAACGAAGAAGAATTGAGAGTAAAGTTGAGTGAATTTGTAGGAGAATTGCCAAATGCTGCAATAGTTGATGAGTTAAGCAATGCGGCAAAATACTATACAAATAATGGCGAATCAAATACAGCAAGATATTCTTTTAGACTAAAAGATATATGTCTTCCTACATTATTGTTTAGTTATTTTAGTTATGCGTTGCGTTCTATGTGGATTTATGCAGGAATTGTTTATGGAGCAATTGTGGTTTTATCGTTTTTTGGTTATTTTTATTTTAAACCAAAGGGCTTATCAAATTCTTTTGATTTTTCTTATATTAGTTATGTTTTAATTTATGTGATTATCAGCGTTTTAACAAGTGCAACTTATAGATATTTTTTATTAAAAGAATTTTTCACTAAATACGAGCTAACACCTATTAGCAAACCTA
>NZ_JACGAU010000007.1:0-100623 GCF_020137595.1 Campylobacter sp. RM12640 | reverse complement strand
TTCGTAAAAGTCTTCATTAACTAATGCTAATTTGATTTTAGTTATCAATGTTTGCTCTCTAAATATGAAATTACGCCTAAAGCAGCGTTAGCACCATCAGCCGCAGCACAAACAACTTGTCTTGGGGCATCTACTCTTAAATCTCCCGCAGCAAACAAGCCTTCAACACTCGTTCTCATTTTTAAATCAACCTTAACAGCATCTCCTACCATTTCGCATAAAAATGAGCCATCAGTTTGTTTTAATACTTCATTTCTCACATCAAGTCCTACGAAAGTAAATATCCCTGGAACTGCTAAATCTTTTTTGCTACCATCATTAAATGCTATTTTAACGCCTGTAACTCCAGCATTATCTCCTACAACTTCTTCTACTTTAGCATTTAAAATAAACTCAATTTTTTCATTTTTCTTAGCTCTTTCAACGGTTGATGGAGCTGCACGAAAACCTTCTCTTCTGTGGATTAAATATACTTTAGAGCATAGATTAGCTAGATAAAGTGCTTCTTCAAGTGCAGTATCTCCACCACCTAAAACTGCTACTTCTTTTTTTCTATAAAACGCACCATCGCAAGTTGCACATGTGCTTACTCCACGACCAAAAAATTCATTTTCGCCTATAAAACCAGCTTTTTTAGGAGCTGCTCCTGTGCAAACTATAACAGCTTTAGCATCTTCGCTTGAATTATCAGAGAAAATTATTTTAAAATTCTCGCCATTTTTTTCAACTCTAATTACTTCTTTTTGCTCAATTTTTAGACCAAATCTAGTGCTTTGCTCACTCCAAGGTGCCATAAAGCTAATTCCATCCATTACGGTTGCAACGCCTGGGTAATTCTCCATCTCACTTGAGCTTGTAATTTGTCCACCTGGCATAAATTTTTCATACATTACAACATTTTTAAGCCCACCACGAGTTGCATATAATCCCGCACTAAGACCAGCAGGGCCACCACCAATAATAGCTAAATCTAACATAAAATTCTCCTAATTAATAATTTTTATTATTTAATATTATCTAGCTTAAGTTAATCAAGTTTTAAAAAATTATCATAATTTATTTCGTTAGCAAATAACCTAATTCTAAATTTATTATATTTTTTATTTATAGGACTTCTACTTTCATCAAACTCAGCTATTTTTATACCTGCAATATCGCATAATAAGTGTATTAAATCATCACTCATAAATGCTAAATCTTTAGATAATATTAATTTATCTAAAAGTTCTTTATGATTTGTTTTAAAAGAATTTGAATAAAGAATTATAAAAGGAATATCTGCAATTATTTTATCACTTACTCCATGTCCTAATAATGATTTTGTCTTATCATCATATAAACTTTCTGCATGATCACTTAAATAAATTATCAAAGTATCATCGTCTTTAAATCTTTCATAAATTGAATAAATAATATAATCGGTATAAAGTATAGAATTATAATATTCGGATATGCTTTTTTTATCTTTTATATTTTCTTTTATATCACTTTCGCTAAATTTTGAAAATGTTTTAGGATAGCGTTTTTTGTAATTTCCGTGATTTCCTAAAAGATGAATTACTATGAAATTATTATCACTTAATTTTAGGTTTTTAATAATAGGCAATAAAACCCCATCATATTTTGCATAACTTAAAGTATCGCTAGAGCTCATATATTTATTTGTAAAATAAGAAAAATCACTCATAATACCAACACTAGCAGCATTATTTCCCCATTCGCTAATATAGTCTTGATTAGATATCCAAAAGGTTTTGTAATTTGCTAATTTGAATAAATTAATAATGTCTAAATTCTCATAAAATTTTCTTTCACTTAAATTATCTAAATTAGCAAAATTAAGCAATACACTCATTACCGGATTTGTAGAAGCATAAGGGGCAATAACATCAGAATAAATTATTTTATTTTTTATATTTATTAGATTAGGTGTGGTGTTTAATCCTTGCCCGTAGTCTTGATAAGCACTTCTTCTTGAGCTTTCTCCTATTATTAAAACTATATTTTTTATGTTTTCATTAGCTTTTAATTTTTCGTGATTATTAGCAATTTTTAAATAACTCTCTTGCATTATTTTAGAATTAATCAAAATATCATCTGTATAAATTAATTCTTTATTAAATTTAATAAAAGGAATATTTATATATCTACTAAAATCATATTTAATAGCTCTTCTTAAATCATTCCCAAAGCACACTACAAAGATTAAAATAATAAAAGCTATGTTTAATTTGTTATTTATTTTTATATTTATTTTAATTTTTAATAAAATTAAAGCCACAATCATAAAAATTAAAATTCCAAAGAATTTAAAATTAATATATATTGATATAAACTCAATACTTTCAGCCATATTTGTATTTAAAAATGCTTCTAAGAAACTTGGATTTAAAAAATTATTAAAATTAATTACTAAAAAAGATTGAATAAAGATTACAAAGAAATTATAAATTATTAAAAATCTTAAAATACCCCCCCCCCATAAGGGATTTTAGATTTTAGAATATAGATTAGAAAATATACAAACAAGATTATAAAAATTAGCGTAACTGAAGTAGATTTTATATATTTTAAATCTTGAATAATGCCTTGATTTATAATCTTATTAGAAAACAATACTAAGCAAAAAATATTGCTTAGTGTAAAATATAAAAATATTCCAAAATGCTTTAAAACAAATTCAGTAAAATTATTCTTCATCTTTAGCCTTTTTTTGCAAGATATTTAGGGTTGTATTTACTATACTAAATGCTAAAGCAGTATAAATATATGCTTTATTTATATGAATATTTAAACCTTCAACTATTAAAACGCCACCAACTAAGACTAAAAATGTTAAAGCTAGAGTTTTTAATTCTTGGAATTTTTCTACTAAATCTCCAATCCATTTACTAGCAATCATCATAAACATCATAGCAATTATTACAGCTAATATCATAATACTAAGCTCATCAGCAATTCCTACCGCAGTAATTACACTATCTAAAGAAAAAATTATATCAATTAAAGCAATTTCAATTATTACAACAAAGAAATTTGAACTAGCCTTAAAATTACTATTATCACTATGCTCGTTTTTTTGCATTGATATTAGTTCTTTAATTGATTTAATTATTAAAAATATTCCCCCACCAATTAAGACAATATCTCTACCGCTAAAATCTTGACCTAAGATATTAAATAAAGGTTTTGTAAGTTTAACAAGCCAAAAGATACTAAATAAAAGTGCTATACGAGTTAGCATAGCAAAACCAAGTCCTAAAATACGGCCTTTATTTTGAAGGTGTTTTGGTAATTTACTTACTAAAATAGTAAGAAAAATAATATTATCTATACCTAAAACTATCTCAAGTAATACTAAAGTTACGAAAGATAATATGCCTTCTGAAGTGAAAATCCATTCAAACATAATTGTCCTTTTTATTGATTAAAAAATGCTATCCTAACCGAAATTTTTTAAAGGAGATTAAATGAGATTAGAACACGATTTTTTAGGTGAACTTGAAATTGCTGATGATATTTATTATGGAGTTCAGACCTTAAGAGCAGTGCAAAATTTTGATATTTCAGGAAAGCGTTTAAAGGACTTTCCAAGACTAATTATATCTTTTGCGAAAGTAAAAAAAGCAGCAGCTTTAGCTAATTATGAATTAGGCTTAATTAATGAAGAGATTAAAAACGCTATTTGTTTTGCTTGTGATGAATTAATAGCTGGAAAATATAAAGACCAATTCGTTGTAGATATGATACAAGGTGGTGCAGGAACTTCTACAAATATGAATGCAAATGAAGTTATAGCAAATATTGCTTTAGAAAAATTAGGGCATAAAAAAGGTGAGTATGAGTATTGCCATCCAAATGACCATGTGAATTTATCTCAAAGCACAAATGATGCTTATCCAACATCTTTAAGAGTTGCTTTATATGATTATTTAAGCGATTTAATGAAAGCTATGAATTATTTAAAAGCAGCTTATGAAAGAAAAGCAATTGAGTTTAAAGATATTATAAAAATGGGAAGAACCCAACTTCAAGACGCAGTTCCGATGACTTTAGGAAGAGAATTTAAAACTTTTGCTGTAATGCTTGGCGAAGATATACAAAGAGTTAGCGAAGCAAGAAGCTTAATTTTAGAAATTAACTTGGGTGCAACTGCTATTGGAACAGGAATTAATTCTCATCCTGATTATCCACCAATCGTTGCAAAACACCTTCAATATATAACAGGTGCAAATTTTGTAATAGCAGATGATTTAATAGAAGCTACTCAAGATACAGGAGCTTTCGTTCAAATTAGTGGAGTTTTAAAAAGAGTTGCAACAAAATTAAGTAAAGTTTGCAATGATTTAAGATTACTTTCTAGTGGTCCAAAATGTGGCTTAAATGAAATTAACTTACCAAAAATGCAACCAGGCTCATCAATTATGCCAGGTAAGGTAAATCCAGTTATCCCTGAAGTGGTAAATCAAGTGTGTTATTATGTAATTGGTGCTGATGTTAGTGTTACTTTAGCTTGCGAGGGCGGACAATTACAATTAAATGTATTTGAACCACTTGCAGCATATAGTTTATTAAATAGTATTTGTATGCTTGAGCGTTCTATGAAGACTTTAGCTGATAAATGTATAGATGGTATCACAGCAAATAAACAAATATGCGAAGATTTTGTGATGAATAGTATAGGAATTGTAACCGCACTAAATCCTTATATAGGTTATGAAAATAGTGCAAGTATTGCAAAAGTTGCATTGCAAACGGGTGCAAGAGTTTATGATTTAGTTTTAGAGCGTAAATTAATGGATAAAGAAAAGCTTGATAAGATTTTAAGTCCTGAGTTTATGTTAAAGCCACATATGGGAGAAATTAAATAATATTTTGAAATAGGAATTTTAAATTCCTATTTCTTTAAAAAGTAATAGATAATAATTTAATCTAAATAATAAAAATTATTATTTATTGCTTTTGTTTAAATTTAGCTAATTTTTTTTAGTTAAAATTTATCTTTAACAATCACAAGGAATAACAATGTATAAGATGATATCAAGTATGAAATTAAGCATAATTTTGTTTTTGTTGTTTGCTTTTGCTAGTGGTTTAGCAACTTTTATAGAAAGCAAATATGGAACTCCTACAGCTTGGGCTTTAATATATGCTAGCTGGTGGTTTGCTGCTATTCAGGTATTGCTAGGAATTAATTTATTTTTTGCAATATTTAGATATAAAATGTATGAAAAATTACCGCTTTTTATATTCCATCTTAGTTTTTTATTTATGCTACTTGGCTCGGCACTTACTAGGTATTATGGATTTGAAGGATATATTCATATAAGAGAAAATGAAACTTCAAATATAGTAAGCTCAAGAGAAGCATTTTTTAGTATTTCTGCTATGAAAGATAATAAATACTATTCAAGCGATGAGTTTAAATATATAAGCGTAATAGGTCATAATGATGTAGATATTAACTTAGATTTAGATGGCAAAATAGCTAATTTAAAATTAGAAAAAGTTATTTTACACGCAAAACCAGCTTATAAAGAAGAAATAGGCGGAAAACCTTTCGTATTATTAAATGTTTCAGGAGAGCAAGGCTCAAGTGCATTAGCTCTTGATGAAGGTAGATTTGTTGTATTAGGAGAAGTTGTAATAGCAAATAAAAAAGCTATTTCAATGAATGCTAAGCTTTTAGAATTTAACGAAAACAAAATTAAAGCGAATTTTGATTTAGAAATATTTGATGTTAAAAATAAGAAAAATATAAAATTATTAGCTGATAATGAATTTAGCCTTGATGATGGAATGGTAATTTCATTTGAAAATTATAAAATTGGATTTGATAAATTTTACAAAAATGGCGTTAAATACTACGAAGATAGCAAAGATAGCGAGTATCCAAATGCTTATTTAGTAAAAGTAACTTATGATAATGATAGTTTATACGCATATTTATTTGAAGGAGAAGGGCAAAAAATCACTCTAGCAAATCAAACTTTTAGCATATCTTATACTGCTAAATTACTTGAATTACCATTTAGCTTTACTTTAAACAAATTTGAATTAGAGCGTTATATGGCTTCAAATTCTCCGAAATCTTATGCAAGTTATATTAGAATAAATGATGATGAAAGTAAGGATTATAAGATTTATATGAATAATGTATTAGACCATAAAGGTTATAGATTTTATCAAAGTTCATACGATAAAGATGAGCTAGGAACTATTTTAAGTGTAAATCAAGACCCAGGCAAAATACCAACTTATATTGGATACTTATTATTAGGTATAGGATTATTTTTAAACTTGATTTACAAAAACTCACGCTTTATGATTTTAACAAAACGCTTAGCAAAAATGAGTTCATTAGTGCTTTTACTTAGTGCTTTAACTCCACTTTTACATTCTGATGACATTAATGAAGCTATAGATAATGCTAATAAAAATCTAGCCCCAGTTAGCCTAGAAGAGCATGTAAAAGAATTAAGCGTTTTACCAGTTCAAAAAGACAATGGAAGAATAGCTCCATTTGGCTCATTAGCACTTGATTTAGTAAATAAAATTCATAAAACAAGCACTTATCAAGGCAAAGATGCAACAGAGCTTTTAATATGGATTATGAGTGATTTTAAAGACTTTTCTAAAGAAAAATTTATTTATCTAAGCAATCAAGAAATAAGAGATTTTTTAAATCTTGGCAAGGGTAAATATGCTAGTTTTTACGATTTTTTTCCAAATAATGTATATGCTTTAAAAGATGAAGTTGATAAGGCTTTAAGAACCAATCCAAACAAGCGTGGAACTTATGAAAAAGAATTATTAAAAGTTGATGAGCGTTTAAATCTTTTATATTACGCTTCTTTAGGTGGTTATGTAAGAGCTAGTTTTGAAGATGGTAAAGCTTTAAATGTTTTAGAAACTAGCAAACCTGATTTAAAAGCTTATTTTTTATCATTAATAAATGCAAATAAAGACAATAATTATGCTTTAAGCTCAAAGATTTTAAATGAGATTAAGGCAAGTCAAGGAACTAATATTGATGAAGCAAAATTTAAATTAGAAATCGCTTTTGATAAGGTAGGGATTTTTACAAAATTAAGCCCTGTTTATTTATTAGGTGGTTTGGTGCTATTAATTTTAGTATTTTCAAGAATGATTAGTGGTAAAACAAGTCTAAAAACTGCCTTTAAAATAGTTTATTATCTAAATATTTTAGTTTTCATAGTTCATACAATTGCACTTGCTATTAGGGGATATTTAAGTGGTCATGCACCTTGGTCAAATTCTTATGAAAGTTTATTGTATATTTCTTGGGCATTAAGCTTAAGTGGTATTGTATTTTCTAAAAAAAGCCCTATTTCATTATCACTTACATCAATTCTTGCAGCTATTGTTTTAATGGTAGCTCATCTTAGTTCAATTGACCCACAAATAGGCAATCTCGCACCTGTTTTACAAAGTTATTGGCTAACAATTCATGTTAGTATCATAACTGCTAGTTATGGATTTTTAGGTCTATGTGCTTTACTTGGAATTTTTGTATTAGTTTTATTTATTATGTTAGGAAAAAATAAAAAGCTAAATGAAAGAATAAAATCAAATATAAAAGAAGCTACAATGATTAACGAAATGGCTATGATTTTAGGCTTATCATTGCTTACTTTAGGCAATTTCTTAGGTGGTGTTTGGGCTAATGAATCTTGGGGAAGATATTGGGGCTGGGATAGTAAAGAAACTTGGGCTTTAGTATCTATTTTAGTTTATGCTGCAGTTTTACACATTAGAATGATTAAAGGAATAAATAATCAATTTACATTTGCAGTATGCTCTATGTTTGCATATTTGAGTATTATTATGACTTATTTTGGAGTGAATTACTTTTTAACAGGTATGCACTCATATGCTGCAGGAGAAGCTGCTAGCGTGCCTATTTATGCTTACATTAGCGTAGGAGTTATGGCGTTATTAGCGATTGTTGCAAGTAAAAATAAAAAGGAAGCAGAACTTTTATGAGAGATAATGTATTTATAATTGTCGGCGTAGTAGCTTTTTTAGTAATTATTGCTCTAGTTTTTTATTTTATAATTAAGAGCTCAAAAAATAAAGAAAATCAAATTCTTACACAAGAAAAGCAAGAAGTAGTCAAGAAAGTAAATGCTTTAGATGATTTGATAAAAGCAGCAAAGAGTGCAAAAACTCCAGCTGCTTTAAATAAAGTAGTTTTAGCGTTTTTACAAAGTCAAAGTCTTGAAAATAGAGCAAGTCTTACAACTTTAAGTGAAGATGCTAAAAAAAAATTAGGATTTATTAGTGTTGTTTGTGCTAACAAATGTGCTGAAGCAAAATTAATTGCTTTTTTAAATCACGAATTGGGTAAAAAATATCCAAGTTACAAAAGAGAAATAGATTTATATGAGAATTTAGGACTTGCAAGAAGAAGGATGAAGTAATTGAATAAACTTTATTTTAGGTATCTTGCTAGCCTTTATCTTAAAAATTGTTTAATTTTTATTATTGCTTTTGTAGGATTTTATTTATTTATAGATATTTTAATTAATTATAAAAAGCTGCATTTAAATACCAATATATTCTTATTATATATTGTATATACAATGCTTACAGCTTTTTATTATATATTGCCAATAGCTTTAATACTTGCTATGATTTTTACAAAAATATCTCTTATTAAAAAAAATGAATTTATAGCGTTTTATTCTTTAGGGCTTAGCAAAAACGCAAGTGTTAAACCTATAATGTTTATAAGTTTAATAATAAGTTTTATCGCAATTTTTTTAAACTATACAAATATTGCTTATGCAGAAAACTATAAAAGTAATATTTTAAAATACGGATATTTAAGCAAAGAACAAATGGATTTGTTTTTTAAATATCAAGATGATTATATTTATATAAAAAGTTATGATAAATCTACAATGAATGATATTAAAATTATCAAAAAAACAAATAATGAAATATCTAAAATCATTTTAGCAAAAAGAGCAAATTTTATTGATAATAATTGGGTTTTAGAAGACGCAAAAGTTATGGAATTTAAATTAGGAAATAATTTTGATGATACCTTTATAATTAATCAAAATTTAGAAAAAGAAATGATTTTAAAAGATTTTAACCCAAGTTTGCTTGATAATTTAGGCACTGATGATAGTTCTTTAAAAGACGCATTTTTTTATCTTAATAATTTTGAAGCTAATAAAAACATAGCAAGAGCTAGTATTTATAAGCAAAGTATATTTTTATTATATGCTCCATTTTTTATGCTTATAATTTTTTACAATATTCCTATTATGCCAAGATATAATGATTTAAATATCTATGCTTTAACATATACAAGTTTATCTTTATTAGTTTATGGAATTTTATTTTTACTATTAAGATTTGCTAGTAATGGTAGTATAAATCCTGAACTAGCTATTCTTTTGCCAATAAGTATAATTATTGTATATTCATTAATGAAGTTTAATAAAAATAAGTGATTATAAAAGGAGCAAAAAATGGACTTTTTAAAACTTGCAAATGGTATTAATACACCTTTTTATTTGTATGATTTTAACGAGATTGAAAATAGATTTAATAGTATTAAAAAAGCATTTAGTGGAGCTAAAAATAATATTTTTTACGCGGTTAAGGCTAATTCAAATTTATCTTTATTAAAGTTTTTAGCGAATTTAGATAGCGGTTTTGATTGTGTTAGTGCTAATGAGATTAGAAGAGCTTTAAAAGTAGGTGCTAAACCTTATAAAATAATTTTTAGTGGGGTTGGTAAAAGTGCAAGTGAATTAGAATTTGCAATAGAGCAAAAAATACTTTATATAAATGTAGAAAGTAGTGCTGAATTAGAGCTTTTAGAAAGTATTGCAAAGAGTAAAAACCAAGTAGTAAATATAAGTATTCGTGTAAATCCTAATATAGATGCAAAAACTCATCCTTATATTTCAACAGGTCTTAAAGAAAACAAATTCGGAGTTAGCCTAGATAATGCTAGGGCTATGTTTTTAAAAGCACATAAATCAGATTATTTAAATCCAGTAGGAGTTCATTTTCATATAGGTTCAAATATCTTAGAATTAAGTAGTATTATCCAAGCTGCTATTTTGGTAGAAAAATTTATAAAAGAGCTAAATACCGCAGGGCTAAATATTAAGTTTTTTGATATTGGTGGCGGAGTTGGTATCAAATACAAAAATGATGAAATCGAGCCTAATTTAGATGAGTTTGCACATATGATTAAAAATATTGCAAAAGCACAAGATTTGACAATTTGCTGTGAGCCAGGTCGCTATATTGTAGGAAATGCAGGTTATTTAGTAAGCAAGGTTTTATATGAAAAAATTAACGAAGGAAAAAGATTTGTAATATGCGATGCTTCTATGTGTGAACTAATTCGCCCAAGTTTATACGAAGCATATCACGAGATTTTAAGCTTTCCTAGTGTAAATAAGCTAAACGAAAGTAGTAAGGCTGATTTAGTTGGTGGAGTTTGTGAAAGTGGAGATTTCTTAGCAAAAGATATAGTTTTACCACCTTTAATGGCAAATGATTTAGTAGTTATTAAAAGTTCAGGAGCTTACGGATTTGTAATGAGCTCAAATTATAATTCAAGAACAAAGGTTGCTGAATATTCTTTATACAACAATGAGTTAAAATTAATAAATAAAGCTCAAAGTTTTGATGAATTAATAGCTAATGAATTATCTTGTTTGTGAGTATATTATGAATTTAGAAGAAATTAGACAAAATATAAATAAAATTGATGATGAAATAATTAAATTATTAAATCAAAGAATGGAATTTGTAAAGCAAGTTGGTATTTTAAAGCATAATGAAGGTAGTCCAATTTATCGTCCTGTAAGAGAAAACGAGATAATAAATAGACTAAGTGAAAATAGCAAAGGCTTATTAGAAAAAGACGCAATTAAAGCAATTTATCAAGAGATTTTTGCAATTTCAAGAAATCTTGAATTACCACAAAGAGTTGCGTTTTTAGGTCCAATTGGCACTTATACTCATCAAGCAGCAAGATTATGGTTTGGAGCGCTTAGTGAATATATTGAGATTGCTACTATTGAAGATGTTTTTGTTAGTTTAAATAACGATGAAGTATCTTATGCAGTAGTTCCTATAGAAAACAATACAGAAGGTGGAGTTGGAGCTACTCTTGATTGTCTTGCAAAATACGATGATATTTTGATTTTTGCTGAAAATTATTTAGATATTCATCATTCATTCGCAAGCACAACTGATGATATAAGAGATATTAAAGTGATTTTTTCTCATCCACAAGGCTATAATCAGTGCAAAAAATTCTTAGAAGCTCATAATATTTTAGACATTGAGTTTGTCCCTACAAAAAGCACAGCCGCTGCTGCAAAATTAGCAAAAGATACGCCAAACTCAGCTGCAATTTGTTCAAAAATTGCAGCAAAACTAAGCGATTTGCCTTTAATGTTTGAATGTATTGAAGATAATAAGGCAAATAAAACTAGATTTTTAGTGCTTAGCAAACATTCTTGCGAAAAATCAAGCAATTCTAAAACATCAATTCTAGCAAATACAGCACATAAAGCAGGTGCTTTAGTTGATTTGCTTAATGAGTTTAAAGAAGCAAATATCAACTTAACTAAAATTGAATCAAGACCTTTAAAGAAAAAAGAATTTGAATATAGTTTTTTTATTGATTTTGACGGACATATTGATGATTTGAATGTGCAAAAAATCTTAAAAAATAAAACAAATATAAAATGGCTTGGCTCATATTTAAAGAATGATAAATGATTAAGCAATTTTTACAAGGAATAGGCAAGTTCTATTCGGGTTTAGAAAAAAAACAAAAACTAACTATATTAGCAGCCATTATTGCAACCGTTGCTTTTATAGTTTTTTTACTCGTATATAATTCTGGTAATAATAAAAACTACTCTGGATATTCTGTTTTATTTGATGAATTAGATACTAAAAATTCAGCTGCAGTTGTGTCAATATTAGAAAAAAATCAGATAAATTATATTTTAAAAGATGAAAGCACCATTTTAGTTCCAAGTGCTGATGTTTATAAGCAGCGTTTAGAAGTGGCAAGTGCTGGAATTTTAAAGGATAATAAAGTAGGTTTTGAGATTTTTGATAAACAAGAATTTGGAGCTACTGATGAAGAACAAAAAATCAAGTTTAAAAGAGCTTTAGAAGGCGAATTAGCAAGAACAATTGAGAGCTTAAATCCTATTAATAAAGCTGCAGTTCATATTGCTTTTGGTAAAGAATCTTTATTTGTAAAAGAAAAAGAGCCACCAACAGCTTCAGTAGTTTTAAATATTAAAATGGGTATGAAATTAGGTCAAAAACAAGTTTTAGGGATTAAAAATTTAATAGCATCATCAGTAGCTGGTTTAAGTGTTGAGAATGTTAAGATAATTGACCAAAATGGAGTTAATTTAGGTGCTGATGAAGTAGGGCTTGATGTAGATGAATTAAACGCACAAATAAATTATAAAAAAGAATATGAAAATTCATTAGAGCAAAAGATTATAAATGTTTTAGCACCTGTTCTTGGTGGTTGGGATAGAGTTGTTGCTAGAGTTAATGCTGATTTTAATTTTGATAAGGCAAATAGTCAAAGTGAAGTGTTTGACCCAAATTCAGTCGCTAGAAGTGAGCAAAGTTTAGAAGAGAAAAAAGAAGGCAAAAAAGGTAAAGAAGTAGGCGGAGTGCCAGGAGCAATATCAAATATTGGACCTGTTCAAGGCATTGAAGATGGAGAAAATAAAGAAAGTTATAGCAAAAATCAAAGCACAATTAATTATGAAATATCTAAAAAAATTACAACCATCAAAGGTCAATTTGCAACCTTAAATAGAATTAGTGCAGCAGTAGTAGTAGATGGAAAATACGAAATTGATGAAAATGGCGAAGTAAAATATGTAGCAATTAGCGATGATGAGCTTAAAAAATTACAAGGTTTGGTAAAAAACGCAATAGGATTTAATGATACTAGAGGAGATAGTGTTAGTGTTGATAATATTAGATTTAATAATATTAAAGCTCCAGTTCCACCATCAATTAAAATTACTAATTTCTTAGAAAGCTATATAATGCCGTTTATCCCACCTGCAAAATATATTTTTGCTATGGTGTTAATGTTTATATTTTATAAAAAGGTTATATCTCCGTTTATTAAGAAAATGCTTGAGGATAAGGTATTTACACCTGAAGAATTAGAAGAAATTAGGCGTGAAGAAGGTGCTGATGATGAAGAAGATGCGATAGAAAAATATCAACAAGCTAAGAAAAGAGTTGAAGAACAACTTGGAATTGACGCTGGATTTAGTGAAGATGAATTACAATATGATATTTTACTTGAAAAATTAAAAACTATTAGCACAGAAAAAAGTGATGAGGTTGCTATGCTATTTAAAAGTTTATTAAAAAACGATGCTGAATTTAATCAATCTCAAAAGGAAATGTAATGGCAAATTTAAGCAACGAACAAAAAAGCTTATATAATGATTTAAGTATTTTAGAAAAAATTGCAATATTTTTGGTTCTAATGGGAGAAGAGCCAAGCACATTAATATTTTCAAATCTTGATACAGATATGGTAATTGAAATCACAAAATATATTGCAAGTGCAAAGCAAGTCGATAGAGCAGTAGCTACTGCTGTATTAGAAGAATTTCACGCTTTACTTAAGTCAAATCAGTATATTAAAAATGGTGGTTTGGAATTTGCTAAAGAGATTTTATACAATACTTATGGGATTGAAGAAGCTGAAAAAATCTTATCAAAATTAGCAAAAACTTTAGATGGAAATCAAGCATTTTCTTATCTTAGTAATATTAAACCTCAACAATTAGCTGACTTTATCGTAAATGAATATCCACAAACAATAGCTTTAATTATTGCACATATGGAGCCTACTAGAGCAGCTGAGACTTTAGAGTTTTTTGAAGATAATTTAAGAAGTGAAGTAATCCATAGAATTGCTACTTTAGGTGATATTAGCCCAAGTATTATTAAAAGAGTTTCAACCGTTTTAGAGAGTAAATTACAATCTCTTACATCTTATAAAGTTGAAGTTGGAGGGACTAGAGCAGTTGCTGAAGTGCTTAATCGTCTAGGTCAAAAATCAAGCAAATCAACTATTGCATATTTAGAGCAAACTGATGAAAAACTTGCAACTACTATTAAAGATATGATGTTTACTTTTGATGATATTACTAAATTAGGCACAACAGCAATTAGAGAGATATTAAAAGTAGCTGATAAAAAAGATTTAATGATAGCTTTAAAAGGAAGCACGGAAGATTTAAAAGGTATGTTTTTATCTAATATGAGCCAAAGAGCAGCAGAGAGTTTTAATGAAGAAATGGGATTTTTAGGTGCTGTTAGGGTAAAAGATGTAGAAGAAGCACAAAGAAAAATCGTTGAAGTTGTTCAAAAGCTTAATGAAAGTGGAGTAATACAATTAGGCGAAAGTGATGAGATGATAGAATGATGAAAACTATTATTGATAATAAAGCCAAAGAGCATCATATTCAAAATTATAAATTTAAAATTCTAAGCTCATTTGATACTGATACAAGTGAAGAGCAGCTTAGTGAAGTTATTGAAACTCCACAAGAAATAAAAGAAGAGCCTGTAATAATTAAAGAAATTACTCCGCCACCACCACCGCCACCAAATCCAATCAATGAAGAAATGCTTAAAAAAATGGAAACTTTAAGCGATAATGTAGTAAAACTTCAAATGAAACTTGAAAAACAAGAAGAAGAATTTGAAAAAAGACTTTTAAATGAGATTGAAATAGCTAAAAAAAACGCTTATGAAGAAGGTTTAAACGCAGGTAAATCTCAAAATGAAGATAAAATAAACGAGCTTAGTATAAATGTATCAAATAGTATTAAAAAGCTTGAAAATAAATGCCAAGAATTAAGTGATTTTTGTGAAAAAACAAAAAGCGATTTAAACGAAGCTGCTTATTTAATAGCTAAAGAAGTAGTAAATAAAGAGCTAGAAACAAGTTCAGCAAAAATTGCTCTAGCTTATGCAAATACGATAATGCAAGGAATTGATAAAAGTATTAAGATTAAAATCAGCGTAAATCCTAAGGATTTTGATTATTTAAATAAAGAATTAAGTTCAAATAGGATTGAAATCTTAGCTGATGATGCTATTAATAAGGGTTGTTTGATTATTAATTCAGATACATTAAATACTCAAATTAACTTAAAAGAAAGATTAGCACAAGCAAGGAGTATGATATTAGATGAAGCGTAAAATTGAAAATATCAAAAGCCTTAATGAAAACGAATTAAAAGAATTATGTAGTGATATAAGAGCTACAATCATTGAGCAAGTTAGCAAAAACGGCGGTCATTTATCGTCTAATTTAGGCGTGGTTGAACTAAGCGTTGTTCTTCATCATTTATTTGATATAAAGGAAAATCCTTTAATTTTTGATGTATCTCATCAATGCTACGCACATAAAATATTAACAAATAGGAATTTAGAAAATTTAAGACAATTTAATGGAATTAGTGGTTATACCGAGCCAAATGAGAGCGAGTATGATTTTTTTATAGCAGGGCATTCATCTACTTCAATATCTCTTGCAACGGGGGTTGCAAAGGCTTTTAGTCTTAATAAAAAAGATGCAATTCCAATTGCTATTATTGGTGATGGGGCTATGGGCTGTGGATTAGCTTATGAGGCTTTAAATGAATTAGGAGATAGAAAATATCCAAGCATTATTATCTTAAATGATAATAAAATGAGTATTAGTAAGCCTATTGGTGCGGTTTCAAGATTTTTATCAAAAAGTTTATCAAGTCCAATTTATCAAAAATTTAAAAAAGGCGTTGAAGCAATGCTTGAATACTTGCCTGAAGGTGCTAGATATACTGCAAAAAGATTTGAAGATGGATTTAAATTAATCACTCCTGCTGGAATGTTTTTTGAAGAATTAGGGCTTGAATATATTGGCCCAATTGATGGGCATAATATTGCTGATTTAATAACTGCATTAAATCTAGCAAAAAGTCTTAAAAAGCCTGTATTATTGCATATTCAAACAATCAAAGGCTATGGTTATGAGTATTCTTTAAATGATGAGGGTAGTTGGCACGGAGTTGGAGCTTTTGATATAAAAACAGGTAAGAGTTTAAGTAGTTCAAAAAAACCTAGTGTAACGGCAATTTTTAGTGATATTTTAGATGAACTAGCAAGTAAAAATGAAAAAATAGTAGGTCTTAGTGCAGCTATGCCAAGTGGCACAGGAATTGATAAATTAATAGCAAAATATCCTAATAGATTTTATGATGTAGGAATAGCAGAAGCTCACGCAGTAACTTCAATGGCAGCTATGAGTAAATGTGGTTTTATGCCTGTTGTAGCTATTTATTCAACTTTTTTGCAAAGAGCTTATGATAGTTTAATTCACGATTGTGCAATACTTAATCTTAATATGGTTTTTGCACTTGATCGTGCAGGGATTGTAGGAAATGATGGCAAAACTCATCAAGGAGCTTTTGATATTTCATATATATCTTGCATACCTAATTTTAAAATTTGTGCCCCAACGAATGCTAAAAGTTTTAAATTATTGCTTGAATACGCTACAAGTAAAGTTGGGTTAATTGCTATTCGCTATCCAAGGGGAAGTTTTGCTTTAGATGAGAGCTATGAGCCAAGCTTAAAAACTCATTTTATTAAAAATGTAAATTCTAATATAAGCTTTTTAGGTTTTGGAGAAGGCGTTGCAAAAGCTTTAGCAGTTAGTGAAGAAATCAATGCAAATGTAATTGATTTAGTATTTGCTAAACCACTTGATAAAGAGTTTTTATTAAATCTTGCTAAGAGTTCAAAAGAATGGCATATTTTTAGCGAAAGTGCAAAAATAGGCGGATTAAATTCTATAATTTCTAGCTTTTTAAAAGAATATGATTTAGACATTAAATTAATATCTTATGAATATGAAGATGAGTTTATAACTCACGGAAATACAAATGAAGTTATGCAAAGCTTAGGGCTTGATGCAAAAAGTATTATAAATAAAATTAAAGGCAATAAATGATAGTTAGTGCAGGAATAAGTGAGATTTATGATTACGCAGAGCCTATTGGATTAGGTAGTAATTGCGCTATAAAACTTAGCGAATTAATACTTAAAAAGCAGCCAAAAAGATTGATTTTTATAGGTTCAATGGGGCTTTATACTAAAGAAATTGAGCTTTTTAGCGTAAATGAGTTTAAAAGTGCTGTAAATATTGAATTAGCTATGTTAGATGATTTAGTTTATACCCCTATGAAAACTAATGAAGTTTCTAATTTAAATTCTTCTAATTATATTTGTAAAAATTACGAATACGCTAAGAAAATGAATGAAAAATACGGGATATTAGGCGAAAATATGGAGTGTTTTAGTTTTTTTGCGACTGCTAATTATTATAAAATCCCAGCTAGTGCAATTTTAGTAGCGACTAATTATTGTGATGAATTCGCACACGAAGAATATATAAAAAACATAGCAAAAGCTAATGAAATACTAGAAAATTACTTAGAAAACAAAGGACTTTTATGAAAGAATTATTAGATTTTTTACCAGAAGAATATAACCTTAGTCCAAAATATCTAAATAATGAATTAGCAAAATTTGTATATCAAAAATATATAAATGATTTTAGCGAAGCTACAAGTTTATCAAAAGCTCTAAGAGAACAATTAAAAAATGAATTTAACATTATGCCACTTAGCTTAAAAATAGCTCAAACAAGCATTGATGGGAGTATTAAATTCTTATTTTCCTTGCACGATAATCACACAATAGAAAGCGTTTTGCTACCTATGAAAAAAGAAAGAATAGAAAATGGTGTGAAAAAAAGTGCAAAATACACTATTTGTATAAGTAGCCAAGTAGGTTGCAAAAGTGGTTGTGCCTTTTGTTTAACGGGTAAAAGTGGGCTTATTAGAAATCTTAGCACAGCTGAAATAGTAGCTCAAGTATTATTTATCAAAAAATACGCAAAAATCCCTTATGAGCAAGGTATTAATATAGTTTTTATGGGTATGGGAGAGCCACTTGATAATTTAAAAGCAGTTAGCAAGGCTATTAAAATCTTTTCTCATAATGATACTCTAGCAATATCACCACGCCGTCAAACAATCTCAACAAGTGGTCTTGCAAAGCAAATTGAAGAATTAGGCAAGATGAATTTAGGTGTATTACTTGCAATTTCGCTTCACGCTGTAAATGATACTTTAAGAGATGAATTAATGCCTATTAATAAGGCTTATAATATTGAAAGCGTTTTAAATGCGGTAAGGAATTTCCCAATAGATGCTAGAAAAAGAGTGTTATTTGAATATTTATGTTTAGGTGGGATTAATGATGATTTAAGCCACGCAAAGGCTTTAGTAAAATTACTACATGGAATAAAAGCTAAGATAAATTTAATTTATTTTAACCCACACGAAGGCAGTATCTATAAACGCCCAAGTGAAGAAAAAGTAATTGCTTTTAGAGATTATTTACAAGCACACGGACAAAACGCTACCATTAGACAAAGCAAAGGGCTTGATATTAGTGCAGCGTGCGGGCAATTAAGAAACAACGAGGATGAAAATGCAAAAACCATCATATAGAATAGCTCAAATATTAGTAAGACTTTATAATGAAGAGATATTAAATAAGCACGATTTAGCTGAAGAATTTGGAGTAAATGCTAAGACTATTCAGCGTGATATTAATGAAAGATTATCAAAATTACCAATAATTGCTAGAAGAAATGGGGATTATAGTTTAGATAAAGCTTATATCAAAAGCAATCACGAAGAGATTAGAAAACTTATAAAAATATTTGATATTACTATGCTTCCAACAAGGCTTAGCGATGAGTTTTTAAACAATCTTTTTACTCAAAAAGAACTACCAATTACTAATATTAAAAATAACGAAATTGATGATATTAGTAGTGTTTATGAGAGCTTAACTAATGCGATTTTAAATAAGGTAAAAATTAAAATAACTTATAATGCAAAAGAAAGAATTCTAATGCCTTATAAATTAGTAAATCATCAAGATATTTGGTATTTATTAGCTTGTGAAGAAGCTGAACTTAAAAGCTTTACTTTATATAAAATCAAAAATTTATTAATCACACAAGAAGAATTTATCCCAAATGAAAGCACACAAGAGCTAATTAACAATAATTCAAGTAGTTTTATATCAAATAATATTACAAATGTTATTTTAGAATTAGATTGTGTTGCTAAAGAATATTTTTTAAAAAGAGCAATATTAAAAAATCAAAGAATAATTTCAAGCCATTTAGACAAAATCATAATAGAAACAGAAACAAGCTATGAAGATGAGATTATTAGGCTGGTTTTTAAGTGGATTCCACATATTAAAATTCTTGAGCCAAAAAGCTTAGCAAATGAGTGCAAGGCTAGAATTAAAGAATATTTAAAGAACATTTAATGCAAAAGCAAAAGATATTTGAAATAATTTGTAGTGAGTGTAAAGAAAAGCAAATTAGTATAGTAAATATTGAAGGATTTAGCATAATAAACGAAGAGATTTTTTGTCTAAAAAGCTCAAATAAGATTTCTTATAATGATTTAAGATATATTGATTTTGCTTATATTTTATTAGAAATTAACACGAAAAATAGTTTAATAAATGCTTTTAGTATAGCTGCAAAATTAGTAAGCGATGATTATGAAGAACATAAAGAATTATTAAAAAAATGCTTTTTGCTCTTAGATGATACAACGCATTTTAAAGACCTTGAAAAATGCTTAATAATGTTGCAATTAAAAGAAAGTTACGATAAGTTAGAAGATAAATTCTAGTAAATTATTTACTAGAATTATTGCTTTTTACTATTTGATGAAGGCAAGAGCCATCTTTAACATTTATAAATTCATCATTTTTAGAAATAGCTACAAAGATTTCATCATTATTTTTTAAATAGTGTTTTTCTCCAAAAGGAGTATAAGATAAAGCACCTAAACATATCAATAAATTTGCAGGCTTACTAGCTATTAAAGGTCTTATATCTTCAAGGGTTGCTATGTCTATTTGATTATTTATAGTATCAATTAGCCAAGTGATTAATGTATTTGAATAATAAAAATAATTTTTTATATAATCTTCGTTTGCGTATTTTATTATCTCATTATCTCTTTTTAAATAGCAGTGGATTTTATAATCATTTAATTCATCAAGATTATTTAAAGGAACTAAATTCCCAATACCTTTACTAGCAGTTGAGAAGTTCTTTTTAGAAGATATTTTATTTTCATTTACTCTTTTACTAGCGTCATTAAACGCTGCATAAAATTGTGGTTTTAAATCACTTAGTTTATCATTTTCATAAAAAGCTTTAAAAATTACACATAATTCAGGCTCAATTTGAACAAAATCTCCATCTAAAATAAGCTCATTTTCACTAATACAAAATCTCTTTAAATATTCTTTATCACTATCTTTAGAGTAGAATGGAAACACACCTTTAGGTGCAAAATCACTTGTGTGTAATTCAGTAAAATCTTTAGCTTCGTTAGCTTGATTTAAATGATTAGGCACATTTCCTATTACACCTAAGCATAAATAGTCTTTAAACATTATTTTTCCTTAAATTGAAATATTTTTATAATTTATAGCATTAATTGATAAGTTTTATGTAAAATAAATATACTTTTTTTATTTTAGGAGAAAATATGAAAAAAACGATATTTCTATCCCTATGTGCGATAAGTGTATTGCACGGAAGTATGGTAACAACAGAAAATAAAATTAAAGGTATTTTTATTGGAAATGTTGATAATGCGTATGGTGCTGCACATACTAAACTTGAATTAATACAAGACTTTTATAACTATGGTCGTGATAATGCAATCATTGGTTGTCTTCACGGAAGACCTGGTAGTGATGCTTGGGCTTATTATGATTGCGCTTCTTTAATGCAAGTTTATAGTTATAAAGATGGCAGTGGAAATCCTGAAGCAGATAATGCAAATTATAGAGATAATGTATGGTGTATGGCTCAAGGTAGTAGTGATTTAGGAACAAATAAAATTCCAAATGCTAGTGAGTTTATTGCAAATATTAATAAAGTTAATCTTGATGAAAAAGATGAACCTAATAAACCTAAAGTATTATATGTTTCAAAAGATAAGGTAAGTCCACATGTTCCATACAATACTAGTGTATATAATTATAGTTTAGGAAATTATCAAGAATCATATAAGGATTTTGGCGTAAATACTACAGGTAGGCTATTGGTAATTGCTAAAAGTGATGAGAGTAAACAATTTAGTTTTTATCTAAGTGATAATATTAATATGAGTTCTTTTCCTAATGATTTTAAAAACTTCGTAAATCAAAATCTAGGTATACAAAATGGACAAATGATACCAGGAACAGGCTCAAAACGCTCTCATATGTATCAAAGTTGGGCTCTTTTAGCTCAAAGAACAATATCAGGTGGTAATGATAGAGGTCCTTGGTGTAATCAGATTTATCACTGGGATGATCGTAGGTTTAAAGATGGTAAGGGGGGCTGTGGTTCTAGTGATTGGAATAGTTTAAGCGCTCATGGAAAATATGTTAGATTTTTCCATTCTTTATGGGGTTTAGGCTATCAATTTAGAGCTTCTACTGCTAGTGATCATGTTTTAGACCATAAAACAGGTATGGCTCAATATGGTGGGATAAAAAATGAATATGGTCAAGTAGTTCCTTTTGGAATTAGTGGAGATCTTTATGGTTCTGCAGAATTTAGAGGGGATGATACTTATGTTAGACATTATCCGGAAGGCTATAAAAGAGATTTGTATTATAAAACTTATAATTTAAGAAAAATAACCGAAGCAATTACTTTAAAAAATATAAGTTTATACGGAACTAATGAGTTTAATAATAAAGATAATGTATTTTCTTTTTTTAATAAGAATTTAGACCAAGGTAGCAATAATTCTAATGCTTTTGGTAATAATAATAAGATAGGAAAATGCTATTTTATTAATTTACAATATTATGGAAGTAAAAATCAAAATGGTTATGCAAAGTTTGAAGCTATGCAATCTAGCAAATTATTATGGAATAAACCAGCTAATGAGTTTTTACAAAACTATATAAGTAGTTTAGATGGTAAATATGCAATCGCTAATTACTCAATAGATAGAAGCAATATTTATACTAAAGCAATCCCTGGTGAAAAGCATATATTTACTTTAAATACTAGACCTACAAGTTTTAGATATGCTGATGCGAAAAAATATGGAAATTCTCCAGTAAATACTGCTATTAATGCTCAATATAATTTATATTTTTATCCTGATGCAAATGGAACTAAGATTACTGAAATTGATAATACCCAAGTTCCTAGAAAAGCAAAAGTTGAAAATTTACCAAGTAGCTTTAATGAAAAAGAATTTTATGTTGTAACAGAGCTTAAATACGGAGTAAATAATAATGCTCAATTATCATTTACATACGAAGGAGTTGATTTAAACCCTAATAGATTAGGCTTTGAAAATAAACAAGAATGTGATGTAATTAGTGGTGCAAATTGCTCTAATATGAAATTTAAATTTAAAGATTTCAAATACAAAACCTATAAATTAAGCAAAACTGATGGTGGCTTTAAAGTAATTAGTGAAGATAGTGAAAAGAATGGCTATTTTGCAAGTGATTATACAACTGATGTGATGGCGTTAAGAGTTGATGAAGGATTGCTAGATGCAATTAAATATAAATCTGGTGAATCAATACTATTAGAACTTACACTTGATAAAGGTTTTTATGCTGATAATAGACCATTTTTTGAAACCGATTCAAATACTATTATTAATGCTAAATCATCAGGTAAGTTCTATGTAATTATTAGTGATATTAATTTTAATGCTAGTAATGTAGATTTTGGTTCTATTTGGAATAAACAAGACCCTGATAAAATGCCTGTATTAAACAGCACTAGCACAGGTTTTAATCCTACAACTGCAAATACTAGAATAGCTGGAGAACCTGTTTATTTAGGTATAAAAAGTGCAAAATCATCAAATAAATTAAATAATATTGATAATTTTGTAACTTTTGATGTAATAGACGCAAATACTAATAAAATAATTAAATCAGCTGACCTTACTTATTATGACAATGGAACAAGTAAAGTTAATATTAGTCATGAAAATGATTATTTAGTAGGCAATGCAATATTTACTCAAACAGGATTTAGTGGTGCTTATCCGTTTTATAATGGCGTTGTAAAGATTGATGATTTAAAAGTAGGTAGATATAAAGTATGCTATACAATATATTCTAAATCTCAAGTTCAAGAAGAAATCAATAAAAACAATAACAATAAAGACGCTAAAAGCCTAATTGAAGTGCCTGTAAAAGCTAGAAATTGCACTAATGATTTTAGTTTAAGACCTGCTTTAGTTGAATACACTACAAGCACTACATTTACAGCTGGAGAAAATGCTCTTGCGGGTGGAAAAGTAGCAGTATTTAATGCGGGATTAAAAGATGCTAAAGATAAGCTAATAGTAACAAATGAAGAATTTGCTTTAACAAAAACTACTTTAAGTGTAGAAGATAGTCAAGGTAAAAATTATGATTTTAGTTTAAATGCAACTAATAAAAATACTATATCTGATAGCAATGAAGTTGCGTTTGTAAAAGACAATAATAATACCTATAAAATCAATGACGCAGTTGTAAATTTCCCATTATCAACTGATGCAAAACTTAAATTATACGAAGGTAAATTCACAAAACCAGATAGTATTAAAGGTTTATGTAATGTAAATGCTATCAATAATAAAGTAGATGAATATGGAAAAGTAGGTTGTTTAATTGATAGTAAAAGTGCTATAAATATTAACTTTAATAGCATTAAAGATTATGTTTTAAGAACTCCTATAATAAACAATGCCTTTACAGATGAAAAAACATTCTTTAAGAGTGAAGTAGGTGATAATAATAGCTTAAAGATTTATTATGTATTTAATAATTTAGGTGCTAAGGATACAAATAGCTTAAATTATGTATATCATAAATTTAGCAAAGACCATAATCTTGAGTATGAATTAAATTTTGATAATACTGATAAACAAGCTAAAGATAGATATTTAGTAAATATTGATGAAAATTATACGGATAAAAGCTTTAATACCACAATTAATGGTGCAAATCAAATTCTAGTAGATAGAGTTATCATTACAAAAGATAAGTTAAATAAAGATTTTGATAAAAAATTAGAAGATTTATATAATGATACAAAGACAAATAACATTAATGCTGTTATAGCTGGATTTGCTGCACCAAAAGATAAAATATCTGTAGATTTAGAATTAGCTTACACTAAATACAAAAAAACTCCAGATAATAAAACAATAGATACTAATGCAAGTTTAGCTAAGCCAAGTGTTGCTGAGTTTTCATTATTAAAATCATCAAAAGTTTCTTTAGATGGAGCTAGCACTAATTTAGCTAATGAATACTCATTTATCTTTACTAATGTTACTTATAAAGATAATAAAGTAACAAATACTGACAAAATTACTTTAAATCCTACAACAGATTTAGAGCTTTATTATTTAAATAAGAAAAACGAAAGAACAAAAATACCTTTAAAGAGTTCTTTATATGATAAAGACGCTAGTGCTATTATTAATGAATTATCATTTAATGCTGAATATGGTTCAAGCTTTTTTAAAAATCCAAAAACAGGCGAAGTAACTATCACGCTAACACCTGATAATGCTAAAAAGCAATACATTAAAGAAGTAATTAATCTTAATAATACAAGTGATTTACATGGTGGTAAGTTCAGTTTAGAATTTACAAATACTAAGTAATTTTAAGAAGGGTTTAAAAACCCTTCTTTTTATTAATGACAAGCCGGAGTGTTTGTCGTTGGTTGAATACTAGAATTATCAGCTTTAGTAGTGTTTAAAAACTCAATTAATTTAAATGCAGCTTCTTCATATCTTTTTGCTACTATTGAATTTGGCTCACACATAGAAATAGGCTTACCACTATCTCCACCCGTTCTAATTGATAAATCAATAGGAATACAAGCTAAAACAGAGCAATCATATTCATGAGCTAAATTAAGCGCTCCACCTTTACCAAAAATCTCATGCTCAACATCGCAATTAGGACAAATAAAACCACTCATATTCTCAATTACACCAGCTACAGGTATATTTAATTTATTAAACATATCTAAAGCTCTTTTACTATCATCAAGGCTTACTGCTTGTGGGGTGCTAACGCAAACTCCCGCACTAACAGGCACGCTTTGAGCTAGAGTAATTTGTGCATCACCTGTTCCTGGAGGCATATCAAGTAATAATACATCAAGCTCGCTCCATAACACATCGCATAAAAGTTGCTCAATCGCTTTCATAACCATAGAGCCTCTCCACATTAATCCTTGTCCTTCTTCAATTAAAATTCCCATACTCATAAACTCAATTCCATAAGCTTTAACAGGACGGATTTTATTGCCTACTACTACAGGTTTTTCGTTTTCAGCACCAAGCATTCTTGGCATATTAGGACCATATATATCAGCATCTAGCACTCCTACTTTTTTACCAAGTTTTGCAAGTGATAATGCTAGATTTAGAGTAGTTGTGCTTTTGCCAACTCCGCCTTTTCCACTACTAATCATTACAAAATGCTTAATTTGTGGAGCTAGATTTTTGATTTTTGGTCTTTTTACTTCTGGCTCTTCTAATTTTGGTTGAATGATTTTAAGCTCAAGTTTATAATGATTATTTCTAGCTATTGCTTCACATTCATTTCTAATAGCATTTGCTATTTGCTCACTTGCAGCTGGAATTTCAATATCCATTAGGATAATATCTCCTGCTAATTCGCACCTTTTTACAAAACCAAAACTTACAATATCCTTTTGAAAATTAGGATATTTGACATTTTTGAATAGTTCAATTATTTCCATTTTTTCTCCTTTTTTAACTTTTATGCTAACAAAAAAAGTAAAATAATAAGATGAAATTTGTGTTTTTATTAATTATTAGTATTTTTTTAAGAGCAAGTGATATTAGTGTTTGTTATGTAAGTGATAGCTACAAGCGACTTGATACTATGTTTGGGCATATATTTTTAGCTTATAACAATAAAGCGGCTAGTTTTAATCTAAATAGTAATTTAAATATTAAAGATAATTTATCAGCACTTTTTGGAGTAGAAGGCATTATGCAAATTTTGCCTAAGGATAAATTAATTAAGTTTTATGAAGATGATGAAAGACAAGTAAAATGCTATCCGCTTAATTTAGATGATAGCCAAGAAGCCAATCTATCAGCTTTATTTTACGAAGATGAGATTTATGATACTTATACATTTTTGCATAAAAATTGCTCATCAGCTTTAAGTATGTATGCCAAAAACTATGGTGTTAATCTTAAATCAAGCCTAATTCCAATTCGTTTTGTATCGCTTAATACTGATTATAAAAAGAACTTTCATAAAGTAGGATTGTTTTATGAATATGATAAAAAAAATAGCCTTGATTTTGAGATAAGTATTCTTAGTCTAAATGATAAATTATCTCATAGTTTAAATATATTAAACTTTAATAAAAATTATATAAGCCCTATAAAAATTAGCGAATACGAAAAGATTAGCTATGAATTTGAATTAGGAATTAGATATAAAAAGGCTAGGGTATTTGCTAATTTTTTCTTAGGGTATTATTATGAAGGTTTTTTTATAGGGGCTAATAATTACGGCTTAAACATAGGTTATTTAAAGGATTTTGATAATTTTGGTATAAAAATTAGTGCTGATAAAAAACATATAAATCTTAATACTTATTTTGATTATAAAAATTATCGTTTAAGTTTAATTGCTAATCAAAATTACGCTAAAATCGGTCTTATATACTCATTTTAAGGATAATAATGAAAAGCGTTGCAGAGAATAAAAAAGCAAGATTTGAATATAGCATAATTGATACTTATGAATGTGGTTTTGCCTTATTAGGTAGCGAAGTTGTAGCTGTAAGACACGGCAAAATCAATTTAAAAGATTCTTTTGTAAGGATAATCAAAGGTGAAGCTTGGCTACTTGATAGCCACATAGGTCATATGAATACGGCGAATAAATACTTCACTCACGAAGATAGAAGAGCTAGGAAATTATTGCTTCATCGTGCAGAAATTGATAAATTAATAGGTAAAATCAGCACAGATGGATTTACTTTAGTAATACTAAATTGTTATTTTAAGCGTGGGATTTTGAAAGGAACTCTAGCTTTAGCAAAAGGAAAAAATCTTCACGATAAGCGTCAAGCAATCAAAGAAAGAGATTTAAAACGAGAAGCAAGAGCGTATTATTAATTAACTCTTAAATATTAAACTAAAATTATTTTATATTAAGGAAAAATATGAGAATTTATTTTGCAAACGACCACGCAGCAACTAAGTTAAAGTTTAGTTTGATTGAATACTTTAGTAAAGAATACGAATGTATAAATCTTGGTTGTGATAGTGATGATAGTGTGGATTATCCTGATTATGCTAATAAATTAGCAAATGAGCTTAAAAACGATACAAATGCAATAGGTGTTATTATTTGCGGAAGTGGTATAGGAATTAGCATAGCGGCAAATCGTCATAAGCATATTCGTGCAGCACTTTGTCATTGCGAAGATTATGCAAGATTAGCAAGAGAACATAATGACGCTAATGTTATATCTTTAGGCGCTAGATTTGTTGATTTTGAACTTGCAAAAAAATTAATCATAACCTTTATAAATACCCCATTTCTTGGTGGAAGACACGAAAATAGAGTAAAAAAATTAGGGCAATAAATGTTATTTATTTGGATGGTTATTACTGCTTTAGTTTGTATATGTATTTATTTTTTAGTGATGACTTATTATTATAAATCATTACTTAATAAAGAAAGAGCCTCAAAAGAGTTTTTAAAAACTAATTTTGATGATACAGAAGTGGTTATGAGAAAGCTACAAACACAACTTCAACGCTCTTTAGGAAATATAGATGTATTAAATGAAGAATTAGATAAGGTAAAAAGTGAATTAACAAGCCTTAGGACAAGAAATTCTCAATATCGCTTAGAAAATAATAAATTAAATACAAAAATCAAAGAATTAGAAGCAAAAATTGAAAGCTTATTATAAGGATTAATATGAATATAGAAAAATTATTAAATGAGAAGATAAAAAGATATCCAAACTACCCAAAAGAAGGAATTGTATTTGCAGATATTACCACGCTTTTAGCAGATAAAGAAGGTTGGCAAGTTTTAATAAATCACTTAAAAGATAAATATAAAGATGAAGAATTTGATTTTTTAGTAGGAGCTGAAAGTCGTGGCTTTATTTTTGCAGCTGCATTAGGAGCTATTTTAAATATCCCTTTTGTTCCAATTAGAAAGAAAAATAAACTCCCAGGAGAGCTATTAAGTATTGAATATGATTTAGAATACGGCAAAGATAAAATAGAGATGAAAAAGGACGCATTTTTAGGCAAAAAAGATGTAAAAGTTCTTTTTATGGATGATTTATTAGCAACGGGTGGCACTAGCATTGCTTGTATGAAATTATTAAAATTAGTAGGTGCTAAAGAGATTAAGAGTTGTTTTTTAATAGATATAAATATCGGTGGATATAAAGCTTTAAAAGAGCATTGTGATGATATTTATTGCATTTTAAAGGATTAGCAATGGATATGATAATTAATTTTATAAATTCCTTTTTTGCTGACCCTGAGGGGGTTTTAACTTCCTTATTTAGAGATAAAATCGTAATTGCTAGTATTATTATATTTTTATGGTGCACGCTAGAAGGCGAAACTGCATTAATACTAGCAGGACTTGCAGCTCACGGAGAACATATTCATATAGGACTTATCACATTTATAGCAGGTTGTGGGGGATTTTTGGGCGATCAGATATATTTTTATATAGGAAGATACTCAAAAAGCTATATTAGAAAAAAGCTAAAAACACAAAGGCGAAAATTTGCAGTAGCACAGATTTTACTTCAAAAATACGGCTGGCCTATAATATTTATTCAACGCTATATGTATGGTTTTAGAACCGTTATTCCTATGAGTATAGGGCTTACTAATTATAGTGCAAAGAAATTTGCAATAATTAATTTTATTTCAGCTCAAGTATGGGCTGCTATTACTATTTTTATAGTGTATATTTTTGGCGAGCATATATGGGAGATTATTAATTGGGCGAAAGACCATTGGTATTTGGCAGGAATTTTAGTTGTAGGATTTTTATGCTTAATTTTATATGCTTTTAAAAGTTTAGAAAATAAATTATTAAGTAAGAAAGGTAAAAAAAATGAAAGTAGTATTTAATGAAAAAAATACTGATTTTAAAGTTTGTTTGATACAAAACAAAGATTTAAGTAGATTTGATGATAAAGAATTTTTTGAAATAAATGATTATAAAGGAGTTGGAGCGATTTGCAACCTAGCTAAAAGAACGCTTTATGTTGGCTTAAACGATGAATTAACTTATGCTAGTTTTATAGCTAGTTTAGGTAGTGCTATTAAGAGCATTAAGAACTTAAATATAAAAAGCATTAGCCTTGAATTTATTAATCTTGGTTGTGAGTTTTATAGTGCTTATGCTCATATTTATGCTGTTATTTCATCTTTATATGAGTTTAACAAATATCATAAAGAGCCTAAGAATTCTAAAATAGAATTAATAAGCCTTGAAACACAACAAAACGATGATATTCAACAAGGCGTTGAGCTAGGTAAAGTATTAGCAAATGCTTGTGAAGATGTAAAAAATATAGTAAATGAAATTCCAAGCACTTATAATCAACTTAGTTTTGAAAAAGACGCTTTAAAATTAGCTAAAGAATTTGATTTAGAATGCAATGTTTATAGCGATGATTATTTACAAAAAGAAGGAATGAACGCATTTTTAGCAGTAAATCGTGCAAGTAGTTATCCTGCAAAATTAATCCACTTAGCTTATAAACCACAAAACGCTATTAAAAAAATAGTTTATGTAGGAAAAGGACTTGTATATGATACAGGTGGGCTAAGTCTTAAACCAGCTGATTATATGCTAACTATGAAAGCTGATAAGAGTGGTGCAGCTGCTGTTTTAGGTATTTTAAAAGCAGCTAGTATGTTAAAACTACCTTATGAAATACACGGAATTATAGGTGCAGCACAAAACTGCATAAGCGAAAAATCATATATGCCTGATGATGTATTAATTTCAAGAGAAGGTGTAAGTATAGAAGTAAGAAATACTGATGCTGAAGGAAGATTGGTTTTAGCAGATTGCTTGAGTTTTGCTCAAGATTTAAAGCCTGATTTATTAATAGATTTAGCTACTTTAACGGGTGCTTGTGTGGTTGGGCTTAGCGAATATACAAGTGGTATTATGGGATATAATGAAGACTTGCAAAACGAGTTTTATAATAATTCAAAAAGAAGTGGCGAATATACTTGCGTTTTACACTTTAATCCACACATTAAAGAGCTTATCAAAAGTAAAATAGCTGATGTTAGCAATACAGGTAGCTCAAGATATGGTGGAGCAATTAGTGCAGGAATGTTCTTAGGCGAGTTTATTAGAAAAGAATATAAAGACAAATGGTTGCATTTAGACATTGCTGGACCTGCCTATGTAGAAAAAGTGTGGGGCGAGAATGCTTATGGAGCAAGTGCAGCTGGAGTTAGAATGAATATTATAAACTTACTTAGAATGGCAAGGAGTGCAAAATGAGCCTTAGCGTAGGTATTGTTGGACTTCCTAATGTTGGTAAAAGTACGACTTTTAATGCTTTAACAAAGGCAGCAAACGCTCAAGCAGCAAATTATCCATTTTGCACCATTGAGCCAAATAAAGCTATTGTTGAAGTGCCTGATGAGAGATTAAAAGTCTTAGCAAATATAGTAAATCCTGAAAGAATAATGCACTCAATGATAGAATTTGTAGATATTGCAGGTCTTGTAAAGGGTGCTAGCAAAGGCGAAGGTTTAGGGAATAAATTCTTAGCAAATATTCGTGAAACTGATTTGATTTTACATATAGTAAGATGTTTTGATGATGAAAATATCACTCATGTTGAAGGTGGGGTTGACCCATTAAGAGATATAGAAATCATAAATCTTGAATTAATCTTAGCTGATATTGAACAACTTAATAAAAAGCTTGATAGACTTAGCAAAGAAGCAAGAGCAAATCTTAAAGGTGCTAAAGAATGCCTTGAATTAGCACAGGATTTATTAAAACACCTAGAAGATGGCAAATTAGCTAGTGAATATGCAAATCGTGATAGCGAAGCTTTTATAACTTTAAATAAAGAATTAAGATTACTTAGTGCTAAAGAAGTAATTTATGGCGTTAATGTAAGCGAAGATGAATTATTAGATGATAATGATTATGTAAAAAAGGTGCGTGAATATGCAGCCAAATCAAATCATAGTGTTTTAAAATTATGTGCTAAGCTTGAAGAAGATTTGGTTGGAATGGACGAAGCTGAAGCTAATGAGTTTTTAAAAGAATTAGGCGTAAATGAAAGTGGTTTAGCAGCTATTATTAGGACAAGTTTTGCTAAGCTTAATTTGATTTCTTATTTTACTTGTGGGGTTAAAGAAGTTAGGTCTTGGACTATTCATAAAGGTTATAAAGCTCCTAAGGCTGCAAGTGTAATTCATAATGATTTTGAAAAAGGCTTTATCAAGGCTGAAGTAATTAGCTATGATGATTTCGTAAATTGTGGTGGCGAAGCAAAAGCTAAAGAAGCAGGTAAATTACGCTTAGAAGGTAAAGATTACGAAGTAATTGACGGCGATATAATGCACTTTAGATTTAATGTATAAACCTTATTAGCAAGGCTTAAAAGTCTTGCTAATCTTTTACAAATCCTTTTTTATTTATAGAATTTAGACAAACTAAAAATCTTTATAAGTTAAAAATATTATTGATTGAAGACAAATCAAATAAAATTAAAAGTCTTGCTAATCTTTTAAAAATCCTTTTTTATTTATAGAATTTAGAAAAGCTAAAAATCTTTATAAGTTCAAAATATTAAAAATATTATTGATTGAAGATAAATCAAACAAGACTTAAAAAGCCTTGCTTGATTTTAGATTAGAAATTATAAGAAAATCCTAAGTTTATATTGTAGTTATTATTAAAGTGATTTGTAATGCTCTTAGCAAAATCTAAATTAATGTTAGTATTAGCACTAGGTTTATAATTAGCTCCGAATTTGATTTCAAATCCTCTATCTTGAACCCTTTCAAAATAATAAGTCATACCATCATTAGCACTATTACTTGGACTTTCGTTTAAGTCTTTAATATAAGCAAATTCAGTATTTAAACCTACTTTATCATTGATTTTAGCACCAGCTTTAATACCTGCTTTTGCAGTATATTGAGCTGCTTGTTCTGTTTGAATTCCTAATACTGCTCCATCAATATTTACTTTTGGATAGCGAGTAGCTATTAATTTAACATTAGGTTCTACATAATAATCAGAGCCAAATCTTTGTCCTACCTTAACTTTTGCTTGCCATAAATTATCATATCTTGTAGTATTTATCATCGCTAAATCGCTCTTATAATTACCCTTTAAAGTTAGTAAATTTAAGTCATAATCAACGAAAAATCCCGAATTAAAATTCGTGCTAGCATAAAGTCCAATGCCAGTTATTCCAACATCAGTGCTTAATGCTTTATTAGCTTTTAGTTTTGCTTTAGAAGCTTTTATACCATAAGCTACATCAAGATTTTTTAAAGATACTTTATTGTCTACTCCGACATTAACTCTGCTACCTTTTAAATTATTTGAATCTGTTTCAAAATAACCATAATCAGAATTTATCCAAAAACCTTTATTTTTATCATCATTTCTTAAGTAATTAAATCTTAAGTCATTATCATCAATATAATATCTAGCAACATAATATGGTGTATACATTATGTTTTTAATCGCACTTGTAACAGCTGGGTCAAGATATTCTAAAGTCAATAAATCCTTATCATCAGCACTAACCTTACCAAAACCTTTTAAAGCTTCTTTATCTATTTCTAAATTAGACCTAATGCTATCTTTATTAATTATTGGTTCTTTATCTGTTAAACCTAAACTCCATACTCCATCTTTACCTATTTCATCAAAGCTTAAAACCTTAGTATTATAAGTAGCTAAAACGGTTTTATAAGTTACTTTAAAGTAAGCTTTATCTTTTTCATTATCTTCTTTTTTACCATTTACAATAGCAATAGGAACTCTTGTATTTACTAGCTTACTTAAGTTCGTATTGTATAAAACGATTTCGTTATTTTCTCCTAAAGCTTCTTTATTTACTATGATAGGACCACTGAATTTATCTTCTAAACTAGTATCAATTCCACCACCATAAATATAAAACTTAGAATTATTAGCATTTAGAGTATTAGTTACAACTTGTGCTTGAATGTGTGAATTATCCACTATTAAATTATCAGCTCTAATTCCACCTATGCCATTGCTATTTGTATTAGTAGCTCTTATTGTTGAATTTTTGATTGTATAAGTGCTATTTTTTAAATCGCTTGTCTTATCATAAGTATTTGTAGCCAAATCATCAATGCTTGATATAGGTTTAGTTCCTGTAATTTCTATGAAGGCATTATCAGCATTTAGCGTATTTGTTTTAAATGTGTTTGCAGTGAAATTACCTGAAATATCTGAATTATTATGCACTAAAATATCTTTATTAAAGGTATTATTTAAGTTCGCATTTATATTGCATTGTTCTACATTGTTATTGTAAATTCCATTGCTAGTGTTTAATGTCCCACACTTATTATTGTCATATTTAATAGCAGCATTAATAATAGAATTATTTACATTCAATTCTGAATTATTTGTAATATCTTCGCTTACATTTTTAACATTTGTAAGACTTAAAATACCGCCATCATCATTTGTAATTTTGGTTGCTAATTCGCCTATATTATTAAAGTCTAATTTAGATTTATCCCCATTATTTTTAATACTTGTTCCAGCGATTTTATCAGTATTATTAATGCTTAAATCTCCGCCATTTTGATTTGTAATATTATTAAATGATTTAATATTATCTAATACCACTTTAATAGCTTCATTTACTAAATCTTTCATAGAAGCATTGCTTAATTTAGTATTGCCTTCGCCTTTTAGTGTTAAATCATCATTAAATGTTGAATTATTTAAATTATTTGTCCCACCATCTATTGTAGTTTTATTGTTAAATTGTGAGCCATTATCTTTTACATTCTTAGCTATAACTTTGCCATCAAATGTAGTTTGATTAGAATCTAGGCAATCTACTTCTACTTTTCCTTTAAGAGTTGTCGTGCTATCTGGTTTAAAACAAGCTTTATTTCCTTTAACGCTTATATCATTTTTTAAAGTTGAATTACTTACTTTAAATTCCCCACTAGCATTTAATTTAGCGTCTAATTTAGACTTATCATCAATATTTTTAATATCCAAATTATTCGCATTAAATGTAACATTTTCGCCTATATTAACACCATTTTTACCATCAATATTGCTTAAACCTGTGCTAGTGATTGTAACAGGAGTTGTATCATCGCTACAAATACTAGCTTTGTTATTTAAATCCAAATCCTTAGTATCAATGCTAGAGCAAACTTTAGCATTATTAGTTAATGTGGTTTTTCCATTATTTGCAGTGATTATTGCGTCTTTTCCTTTAAACTCCCCACCACTAATAGTAATATTCCCAGAATTTGAAGTAGCTTTAATATTATTTGATTTAGTGTTGTTTAAATTAATATCATTATTTGCATTTAAATTCGTATTATCTTTTATAGTTGCATTAGTTACATTGATATTTTTATCTGCTTTTAAATCAGCATTAACTTGCGTAGGCTCGCTTCCTTTGATTGTGATATTTTCTTTTGAAGTTAGTTTAGAATTAATCTTGCTTGGATTATTCTTATCATCTGAAGTTACAATAATATCTTTTATAGCATTAATTGTCGCATCAATTACGCTATTTGCTATATTTGCCATTCCTTGCAAGATAATATTAGAACTCTTATCATCTTTACCTATTTGAGAATTATTAGCATTAAGATTATTAGCATTTACATTGCTTGAGTTCAATGTAGCATTTGTAGCTGTAATATTATTAGCTTTATTAATATCTGCATTTATCGTTGTATCTTTTCCTAAAGTAATATCATTAGCATTTTTTATAGTAGAGTTAATGGTAGTTTTTTTATTAGCTGCAGGTGGTTCTGGACTAATTCCATCATGCACCCCTAGATTTTGAGCGTCATTACTTAAGATTATATTACCTGCTACATTAATATTTCCGCCAGCAACTTCAGCCCCATTTGCAATTAGTAGCGTTCCACTAGGATTTTTGCTAGTTAAATCTCCTTTTATAGTAGCATTATCAATTGTAGCATTGTTAAAATTACTATCTGCATTAATCACTGCACCTCTTCTAGCTACTAATTCATTAGTTTCTATTGCTTTATTAATTGTAGTAGTTGTGTTATTAGCACAAGAGCCACCACCTATTATATCTACTCTACCGCTACTATTAATATTTGAATTAACAATAGAACCATTTTGCACGGTAACTAAATTAGTTCCTTTAATTAAACCATTATTAGTAGTAGAGCAATCTATTAAGGCTTTATTTGTAAATAATTCTCCTAAAACATTTACAACTGATTGTTTAGTAGCTGAAAAATCACTAGAATTACCATTATTTAAAGTTACGCTAGATGAACTTATATCAGTATTTTTTGCATTTAGAGTATTTGTTTTTATATTTTTAGAATTTGTAATGCTTAATTTCTCATCAGCTTTAATTAAATCAGCTTTAATTCCTTTAGCTTCTTGTGTATTTAAGATATTAGTATTTTTAGCACTGATAGTATCTCCAGTAAATTTAACATCATCTAAAGTTAAATCATTTAAGCGTTTGCTAGTATCATTACCTATATTTGCATTAGTTAAATCTACATTTTTAAGATTTAATGTATCATCTATACTTGCTGCATTTATATTAGAATTACTAATCGTAGAATTAGCAATTTTTAAATTCCCATCAATTCTAACATCATTATTTTTATTAGCATCTTTATTTTGAATGTTTAATTTTTCTAAAAGCATATCTTGAGCTAATTGTAATAATGTTTTATTAGCTTTGATTGTAGTTTCTTTTGAATTGTCTAATTTAGAATTAATGAAATTAACTTCATTAGAAGTTAGATTTCCCGATAAATTAGCGTCTTTTATAGTAGTAGTGCTTTTGATATTTACATTACCACTAAGTGTAGCTTGATTTCTTACTTCTAAATTATCAGTATTTTCAATTGACGCTAATACTTTTGTATCTTTTCCATCTATTATGATTTTACCACCATTAGTATTTGTGCTAAGCTTTGTGCCTTCGTTGATTACGCTTTTGTTTTGTAAGGTTATTGTATTAGCATTTATGGTAGCATTTTCTGTTGTTGAATTATCAATCGTTATATCTTTAGCTTGTAAGCCACCTTGTATAGTTGAGCCATTATTTACTTTTATATCAGTAGCATTAATTTGTGAGTTTGTTTTAGTGCTACTATCATTTAAAGTGACGCTATTAGCATTTACAACACCACTTTCTCCTAAAATAGCTTTGCTTTCAAATTCTGCTGTAGTAGTTATTGTAGAATTAGCATTTAATGTAGCACCATCTTTTACAAGCAATTTATTAGCATTAATTGTCCCTTTTATATCGGTTTCTTGAGTGCCAGGTGCAGGGTATTTGCTATCTAGTATTTTATTACTTAAAATAACACTTCCACTATTTGTTATAAACTTAGCATTTTCATCTGATTTAGCTCCGTATCCTAATACAATATCACTATTTTTAGATTCTAATTCTCCGTTTATAGTCCCCCAATATGCTTGGATTTTATTATTTGCCTTAATTTTTGCAGTTTTTTCTACATTTGCATTTAATAAATCCACGCTATCATCTATATCTAAAATACCTTTTATATTTGCAGTTGCTATTCTTGCACCATTTGCTTTGATTGTTTTATCTGCATTCAAGGTAGCATAATTTGATATATCTACAAATCCACTTGCATTTATATTGGCATTGATTGTTGTATCTTTGTCGCTAATAGTAATGTCTTTAACATTTGTAATATCTGCATTAAGCTTACTTCCATAAGATATTGTTGCATTGCCACCTATATCAAGAGCTGAATTAATTTCGCTATTGTTATCTATAATTACATTGCCAGTTGATTTGAAACTATTTCCATTATAAGTTGAGTTTTGAAAATAAGCTCCGTCTGTATTGATATTTGCACCACTAACACTTGCATTAGTAGATTTAAAATAATTACTTGTAAATTCTCCACCACTAACATTAGTTTTGTCTTTACCTAATTCTCCAATATTAATAGAATTTGTGCCAGTAAATACTCCACCATTTACATTGCTACCTGATTTAACATATATATCATTTGCATTTAATTCTCCGCTACTTACATTACCACCAGAATTAATGTTTATAGTGTTATTTGCAGTGATTTTACCACCACTTACATTGCCACCAATGTCGGCTTGATTTGTAGCATTTAGCTCTGATGAGCCACTTATATTTCCATCTTTATTTAATTTAATATTAGTAGCTGTGTGAGTTCCTTTGCTTACATTTGCACCATCTTCAATGATAATATCAGCTCCTGCTATGGTATTGCCTTGTATATTAGACTTGCCTTTATAAGTAACATTATTAAACTTACTTTCTAAATTAGCGTTTTCGCTTGTGTTTGAATTATCTAGCGTAATATCTCCACCTTCAGCTGTTATTTTACCCGATTGGATATTTGAGTTATTGTTAATATTTACATTTTCATTAGCTTTAAGTGTTCCAGAAAGTATATTTGAATTGTTAGTAATATTGATATTTTTACCATTTATGTTCTTTGCATTACTATCTGTATTATCTAAAGTTACACCGCCTTGAGTTGATGTTACTTCTGTTTTTGACATTAAGGCTTTATCGGTTTTATTATCCTTAATTGTTATATCGCTACCACTTTTTAAGGTTACTAAATCTAGCTTAGAATTGGTTATATTTATTTTATTTCCACTTTGAGTAGACCAAATACCACCATCTGTAGTGTTGTTTGAAGTAATATTTGAATTAGTAATATCAATAGTTGAATTTGGCTTACCCACAACTATGTGTTTAAAATCAACATTTGAACCATCAATTTTAATATCTTTATTTGTGCTAATATTTCCGGTAGTGCTTACAGAACTATTATTTATTGTAAGATTATCAGCGTTTATTCTATCCCCATTTATATTTGCATTATCTGTGATAGTTAGTTTTTGTATAGCGTGTGTTGAAGTGCCACCAGTTGTTCCTATATTAACATCAGTATATTTACCACCTTTGATATTAATCCCACCTGTTGTGCTACCTTTTTCTTGTCCTATATCAGAATTACTCGCAGTAACATTTACAAGGTTTAGAGTTTTATTTTGACCGCCTATTATATTAACAGCGTTTTTGCTAGTTCCAACGATTGTAGTGCCTGTTATGGTTGTATTATCTTTAGTAAAAGTAGCAGCATTATTATCTTTTGTATTTATCGTGCCATTTAGTAAATTAGAATTTATATTAAAGCCAGCTGAATTGATATTAATCGTATTATTAGTGCCGGTAGTTGCATTAGTTGCGTCGCCTAATATTACACTCCCACCATTATGAGTAATAGTATTGCCACTTGTATTGCCATTAATATTTAAAGTCCCACTATCACTTGTAATAGTTGAATTACTAACTTCATTTGCAGTTAAAGTCCCACCTTTGCTATTTATGGTTGATTTATCTTTAACATTATTAACGCTTAATTTTCCATTAGCATTACTATTAATAGTTGAGCCTAGAACATCGCCTGATATAGTTAAATTACCATCTGTATTACTATTAATAATTGAGTTATTTGTAACATTTTTAGTAACTTCAATTTTAGCACCATTGCTATTGATAGTTGAGCTATCTATATTGTTTGTTACCTTTAAAGTCCCGCTAGTTCCATCAATTGTAGAACCTACTATATTATTTGTAACATTAATAGTCCCACCATTATTTTTAATAGTTGAATTGTCAATATTATTTGTAACACTTAAATTCCCACCACTTTCACTATTTATAATTGAATTAGCAGTAATATTATCAGCAGTTATATTTGCACCTTTACTATTAATTGTAGATTTATTTGTGATATTTCCCGCAGTTAAAGTTCCACTATCGCCTTCAATTGTTGAATTGTCAATATTGCTATTTACTTTAATAGTCGCACCTTTACTATTGATAGTAGATTTATTTGTGATATTTCCCGCAGTTAAATTCCCACCATTACCATTGATTGTTGAGCCATTAATTTCATTTGTAACATTAATAGTTCCACCAGTTTCGCTATTGATGATGGAATTATTATTGATATTTTTAGAAGTTAGAGTTCCGCCTTTGCTATTAATAGTTGTAGATGAAATAGTTTCAGCGTTTAGATTACCGGCTTTATTTTCTAACTTAGAAGTAGAAGAGCCATTACCTTCTAAGGTATTTAATGTCATTGTACCTGATTTATTTTGTAAAAATGTGTTTTCTAGTTTTGTATTACCTTTTACAGTAAATTTAGAATTTTTATCATTTACTAAGTAGGTTTTATTGCCTATCAAATCACCTTCTACTAACAATGAAGCATTAGCATTTTCTATATAAATTCCATCTTTGCTTTTAAGCTCATCATCTGTCATATTTGCTGAGTCATTTAAATCTCCATTAACAGTTAAATCATTCTTAATTGTCATAGAGCTTTTTTTATCCATCCATAAGGTGCTTCTTTGCTCTCTACCACTAGCATATTGACCACCTTGGCTATTAATTATGAAATTTAAAAAAGTCCCATTAAAACTATCTAAAGGGTGAAAATCTCCACCACCACTCATAGTAAAACTAGTATTTTCAGCACTTGCTCCGTTAGTAAATTTGATACTTGAAACATCTGTTTGACCTAAATTTGTATATGTATCATTAGTATTGACAATAGTTAAAACTTTACTACCATCAACAGTCGCTGCTTGAACTGAACTAATTATCGTAAATGCTAGTAATGACATTCTTATGGTCTTATTCATATGAAATCCTTAAAAAGTTGCTTGATTTTTATTAATGCTAAAAAATTGATATAAATCAAGGTATTATATTTATAAATTGAAAAAACAAAGCTTAAAAAATGATAATTTTGCAACAATTTTTGCTAAATTTTTCGCAATAAAATACTTAAATATTACAAGTTTTCTAATAGTAATTTAGTTGTATTTATAATGCTTTATATATTGTTGTAGTAGATAAAATATTAATTTATAAAAATTTAATATTTATTATTAAATATTTAAAATCTTAAATATAAATTAATTTTTATTAGTAAATATAAAAATATATATTTTATAATTTTTCTTAAGAATTTCATTTTCAAATTCTAATTATTCAAAGAAGACTAAAAATACCTTATAACTTTATGATAATACTTACTATATAAAATGTTCTTTTATATTTTAAAAAGGAGAAATTATGGCAATTTCAAGAAGAACATTCCTTAAAGGTTCAGCAATTACAGCTAGTGCGATTACTTGTCCTTTGAGTGCTGATACAAATTTTTATGATATCAAGCAAATCCCACATGCTACACATTTTGGTGCATTTACAGCCGAAGTAAATAGCGAAGGAAAAATAATCAATCTTATCCCACACGAAAGCGATAAAAACCCAAGCGTAATCACTAAAGCTATCATAGATAGAACATATTCAGATACAAGGGTAAAATATCCAAGTGTTAGAAAAAGTTTTTTAGAAGGTAAAAATCGCCCTGATTTAAGGGGTCGTGAGCCTTTCGTTCGTGTTAGTTGGGATGTAGTGCTTGATTTATTATACAAAAAGCTTAAAGCTACAAAACCTGAAAATATCTTTAACGCAAGTTATGGTGGATGGGGTCATGTTGGCTTACTTCATAATTGTAACGCAGTTGCAGGTAGATTTTTTAACACCGTTTTATGTGGAGCAATAGGCACTGATGGAGAGTATAGTAACGGAGCAGCGGGTAAAGTAAATACTGCTATAGCAGGGGATTTAGAAGTTTATAGTTTGCAAACAAATTACGAGCAAATGATTAAAAACTGCGAAGTTTATGTAATGTGGGGTTGTGATATTTACAAGGATAATCAAATAGATTTTAAGGTAGCTAATCGTGAGAATGATAGTTGGCTTAAAAAATACGCAGCTAGTAATATAAAGTTTATTAACATTGACCCACAATACACAAAAGCAGCGCAAATTACAAAGGCTGAATGGATAAAAATCGTCCCAAATACCGATGTTGCAATGATACTTGGAATGTGCCATTATTTATATACAAGTGGAAAATACGATAAAGAATTTATAGCTAAATACACAGATGGATTTGATAAATTTTTACCATATTTACTAGGTAAAACTGATGGAGTAGAAAAAACTCCTGAATGGGCGGCTAAGATTTGTGGAATTGATGCGACTAAGATTAAAGAATTATGCGATTTATTCGTTAGTAAAAGAACATTTTTAGCAGGTAACTGGGCAAATCAAAGAGCGCATCACGGCGAACAAGCTGACTGGGCTATCATAACTTTAGCTTGTATGATTGGTCAAGTAGGACTGCCTGGTGGTGGATTTGGCTTTTCTATGCATTATTGCTCGGCTGGTGGAGCGTTTAGTGGAGCATTACTTCCTGTTGGATTGCCACAAGGAAAAAATAGCGTAAATATAAATATCCCTGCAAGTCGTGTTAGCGAAGCTATCCTAAATCCAAATAAAACTATCAATTTTAAAGGCAAAACCTTTACATATCCAGAGATTAAAATGTTTTATGTAGCAGGTGCTAGTGTTTTAGGTCATCATCCAAATACTAATGAATTAATTCATGCTTTAAGACAACTTGAAACAATAGTTGTTCATGAGCCTTGGTGGACGCCGATGGCAAAAATGGCTGATATAGTAATCCCAGCTACAACAACACTTGAGCGTGATGATATAAGCTTTGGTGGTTCATATTCGCAAGATTGGGTGTATGCTATGAAAAAAGTAATCGAGCCTGTGTATGAAAGCCGCAATGATTACGATGTATTCTATGAATTAGCAAAGAGATTTGGCGAAAGAGAATTGGCTAAGTTTAGTGGTGGCAAGAAAGACCATTTAGAATGGATAAGAAGTTTTTATGAGAAGAGTGATTGTATAAATGAAATGGAATTTGATGAGTTTTGGGAGAAAGGCTCACTTCATTTTGAAATTCCAAAAGAAGCTTATGAATTCGTTCGCCACGCTGATTTTAGAAAAGACCCAGTGAATAATAAATTAGCAACAGAAAGTGGAAAATTCCAAATCTATTCACAAAAATTTGCTGATTATGATTTACCTGATTTTAAAGGTCATATAACTTGGTTTGAACCGGCTGAATATTTAGGAAATCAAGAATTAAGCAAAAAATATCCATTCCATTTATTAAGCCCACACCCAAGATATAGAATTCATTCTCAACTTGATAATACTTGGGTAAGAGAGCTTTACAAAATCCAAGGTCGTGAGCCTGTAGTAATTAATACAGAAGATGCTAAAAAGCTTGGTATTAAACACGGCGAAGTGGTAGAAGTATATAATAATCGTGGTAGATTATTAGCTGGTGCATTTGTAAGTGATGATATTAGAAGTGGCGTTGTAGCTATTCAAGAGGGTGCTTGGTATGACCCTGAAGATGATAAAGATAATTCAAGATGCAATCAAGGTCATGTAAATGTGCTTACTTCATCTCGCCCAACTTCTCAAATGGCACAAGCAACTAGCGTAAATACTTGCTTAGTAGCGATTAGAAAGCTAGGTAAAAACGAAGCTGTTAAACCATATAAAAACACAACACCACCAACAATTATAGGAGCGTAAAATGAGAAAAATTATAGGATTATCATTAATTACTTTAAGTGCTTTTGCATATAAGCCTGATTATCAGCAAATATTTTTACCAACTCCTGCAAAAGTTGAGACAAAAAAGCAAGAATTTGCTAAAGATATTAGATTTATCTTAGACGAAAAAGCAACAATGCTAGATGAAAATCAAAAGCAAATCGGAACGATTTATGAAGGAACTATGGTTAAGCTAATTGAAACTAAGGGAGATTTAGCTAAGGTTAGCATTAGTGGAGAAGTTGTAGGAGATAAATTAGCTTTTAATAAAAATGCGGAATTTGTCTATTTAGAGAGTAAAAACGCTAAGCCTGAAATGAGCTTTTGGGTAAAATCAAGCTCTTTAACTACTGATAAAGACGCTGCTTTTGAAGGTGTTGAGGTGTTTTATTATGATTCTTGCACGAGTTGTCACGCAGCACACGCTCCAAGCGAACACGCAATAGATGAATGGGACGCTTATTTAGGAGCAATGCAAATGAATGCAAAAATTACTGACGAGCAAAAGGATAGAATATTACGCTATATGCAAGCACATTCTAGCAATGGAGCTTTTAAGTAAATTAAAATAGAATTTGTAATTAGGATTAATTACAAATTCTTTTATTATTTTTCTATTTTTGTTTTACAATCTAAGCACTCTATAAATGTGCCTTTTTTAAGTTCTTTTATAATCATTATTCCGCCACAATTAGCGCATTTTTCTTTAGCTAGTGGGTATGAGCTAATGAAATTACATTTAGGATAAGAACTGCACCCATAAAATGCACCCCTTTTAGAAAATCTTTGCACCAAATCGCTACCACATTTAGGGCAAGGGACATCTAGTTTTACTAATTCTTTTTTAGGTTTTTCTTCTTTGTTTTCGGTTTTTGTATTGTTTAAATTCCTTGAATATTTGCATTTTGGATAACCACTACAAGCTACGAATTTACCGAATTTGCCTTCACGAATTAGCAATTCTTTACCACAATCAGGGCAATTTTCTCCTAGTTTTTCTACTTGTTTTTGACTTTGAATACTTGTTTTTCCATCGTTGATTTTAGTGATAAATGGCTCATAAAATTCATTTAAAACCTCATCTAAATCACGCCCATGAGTTGCAATCTCATCTAAACGCTCTTCCATATTGCTAGTAAATTTCGCATCTACTATTTGCATAAAATGTTCTTCTAAAAATTCTATGATTTTTTCGCCTTTTTCTGTAGGGATTAGTTGTTTTTTCTCTAACTTCACATAATCTCTATCAATTAAAAGGCTTGTTGTAGGTGCGTAAGTGCTAGGACGACCTATGCCTAATTCTTCAAGTTGTTTAATAAGACTTGCTTCGTTGTATCTTGCAGGTGGCTCTGTGTGTAAGGTCTTTATTTTTGAGCTTTGTAAAGTCATTTTATCGCCTTTATTTAAAGCAGGTAAAATCTTATCTCCACTAGCATCATCATTCAATCTTAAATGTCCATCAAAAAGCACTCTTCTTCCACTTAGTTTAAACTTCGCCTTATTACTTGTGATATAAATTGTATTGTTTTCTATCTTCGCATCAGCCATTTGGGTCATTAAAAATCTATCATAAATTAATTTATACAATTTATATTCATCAGCCTTTAAATATTCTTTAGCAATTTCAGGAGTAAAGCTAACATTAGTTACACGAATAGCTTCGTGAGCTTCTTGAGCGCCTTTGCTTTTAGTCTCATAAACTCTTGCTTTAGTCGGTAAATATTCTTTGCCATAGTCTTTTGCGATTTGCTCTCTTGCTGATTTTATTGCTTCTTCGCTTAAGTTTAAGCTATCAGTTCTCATATAAGTAATTGCACCCATAAATCCTGTGTGAGTTTGAACGCCTTCATATAAAGTCTGTGCTAACATCATAGTTTTTTTAGGAGAAAAACCTAATTTAGAACTAGCAGCTTGTTGTAAAGTAGAAGTCATAAAAGGTGGCTTTGGACTATCTTTACGCTCTTTTATACTGATTTCATCTACTATAAAATCCGAGCTTTTAATGTGTTTTAGGATTTCTTCGGCTAAGGCTTTTTCAGTAATGCTTGTTTTTGATAATTTCTTGTTATCAAATTCTATTAATTCTACTTCTAAATCTGTTTTAAACTTAGTATCAAGTTCATAATACTCAATGCTTACGAAATTTCTTATTTCTCGCTCTTTTAAGATAATTAATCTTAAAGCCGCACTTTGAACCCTACCAGCACTAAGCTTGCTTGCTACCTTGCTTGATAATAAGCCACTTAATTTAAAACCCACAATTCTATCTAGCATACGCCTAGCTTGTTGAGCATTTACGCTATTTAAATCTATTTTTCTTGGGTGTTTAATAGCGTTTAAAATAGCGTCTTTTGTAATTTCGTGAAAAACTATTCTATCATAGCCTAAAATATCTCCGCCTAAGATATTTGCTAGATGATATGCAATTGCTTCTCCTTCTCTATCTTCATCGGTTGCTAGTAAGACTTTAGCACCTTTGCTAAGGCTTTTTAATTCTTTTACTATGCTTGAGTGAGTTTTACTGATTTCATAATTAGGTTTAAAATGTCCATCTTCTATATCAATTCCTAATTTATTTTTAGGCAAATCCCTAATATGACCTTTAGACGCAATTACGCTATATTCACTACCTACAAATCTTGAAATTGTTTTAGCTTTGCTTGGTGATTCTACTATTATTAGGGTATTACTCATTCGTTCTCCTTGATTAAAACATTGGCAAATTCATCATATAATTTTCTATATTCATCGCCAAGTTTTACTAAATCTTTATTTGTGCTAATGTATTCTAAATCCTTTAACACTGCATAATCTTTTAAAAAATTATTTGCATTTTCTTTTTTAAGATAAGTTTTTGCAAGTTCGTTATATACATTTAAAAATTCCTTTTGAAAATCTTCAAATTTTTCTAAATCAACACTTAATAAAGTATCATTTGAAAAGCTTAAAACCTTGCTTTTAAATAATATTGCTAAAAATATCAAACCTTCACAATAATAAGGCTCTATTTCTTTAGTGCTTTTATAAGCCATTAAAGATACTGCTCTACTTGTTATATTTGCTAATAAGGCCTTTTTGTATTTTTCATCAAAATGATTGCAAAAATCATATATCCCACCAGCACTTGCTTTAAATTCTTCAATATTTTTAAATACTCCATTAGTATTCATTAAGCTTTCTGTATCGCTACCTATAAAGAAAATATGTCCTGCTTCGTGTCCAATGGTGCTAATCTCATAAATCTTTTTCCATAAAAACTCATCATTTAATACGCTTTTATTGTAGTCGTTAAAGGCTTTATCAAATACTTTTTGATTTAGCATTGTTCTTGGTTTTGATTTTGTTTTTTTATAGACAAAATCTAAAAATGCAAATATTTTTTTGCCATAATTTGCTGATACAAATTCATCATTTGGCACAACTTGAGCTGAAAATAAGCCATTTAATTCTGCTCCATAATAAAGTATAGGTTTGCTAATATGAAGCTCAATTTTGTCTAAATTAGCTAGGCTTAGATTTAATGCGTTTTGATTAGTTATATTAGCGTTTTTATAAGCTTTATTTAAGCTATTTTTCATCTTATTAACAAAACTTTCACTATTAAAATCATAATTATCATCAATTCTAATATCCCACTCAAGTGCTACTGAATGAGTAAATGCGTCTTCGTAATATTCTAAAAAATGCCCAACTTGAATGAAGTCTTTTGCCCCCATCCAAGCTATTTCAGCATTTTGCCAAGGCTTTAGGCTAAGCTCTTTACTCATTAAAGCATTTTGCAAGGCTTTAAGATATTTTATATATGCTTCATTTTTATGATTTAATTTAAAAAACTCATTAAAGTATTCATCAATCTTTTTAAATTCTTCTTCAAAATATAAAGAATATGGTAAAAGCTCTGGTTTAGTATCCAAATTAATTGCTATTGCATAAATCCTAGTAGCTATTTCATCATTTTCATCAAGATAATAAAGCTTATTATTTTTTATAAACTCATAAGGATTTTCTAAACTTTTAAAAAATTCATTATTTTTTTCAATTGCCTTATCCCATTTAGGCTGAATACTATTAAAAACAAGACCGATTTTATGCACTAGTTTTAATAAATCTACATAAAATTTATCTAAACAAGGGCTTAATTTTTCAATGATTTTTATATGTCTTTGCTCGTAAAATTCTTTTACTCTTTTATATGCTAAATCCTTTGCTTTTGCTAAGTTTATATTATTTTTTTTGCAAGTATTTTCATAATTTGTAGTATTTAGCTCAATAATTCTTAATAAATATGAATTGAAATTCATATCATTTATCTCTAAGCCAAGTTCTTTTAAATCATTATTGATAAGTCTTGCTAAATCGTGATTGCTTGATGAGTTTAATTTGTATAATGAGAATAATTCTTCTTCGTGCTCTTTTATGATTTTTCCTAACATTTTTGCTCCTTTTTTCGCATTTTGCCAAAAAATATTTAAATATGGAACACACTTTGCTATATAAGTAAAAATATTTTTAAACAAGGATAGAAAATGGCAATTTCACCTATGAATAATACTGCTATGAGTGTTAATACAAGTATCGCTGCACAAAATGCTAATACGCTTTCTGATAAGCAAAAATCAGAGGGCTTTAGTCTTGATAATACCATTCATACAAGTGATGTAAAAAAGCAAGAAGCAGATGCAAAAGCCTTAAAAGAAGCCGATGGGACTAATCCAAATTCTAAGATTTCTCAAGAAGCTTTTATGAGATTATTGCTTGAAGAATTAAAGCATCAAGACCCAACAAGTCCAATGGATAGTGATAAAATGCTAACTCAAACAAGCCAACTAGCAGCTCTTGAAACTCAAGAAAAAACTAATAAAACTATGGATGAATTAGCTAAGAGAATGGAATTACTTAGCAATAGTGTAGGAATTGGTATGATTAATGCGGTTGGTAAAATGGCTGTGCTTAAAAAAGATACCTTTACTCACGATGGTAAGGCTGTTGATTTGCCGTTTAACTTATACTTTCCAAATGGTGCTCCAAATGATGTAGTAATAGGTGTATTTAACTCAAATAAAGAGCAAATTGACGCAATTAAAGTTGATAAAGACATTATTCAAAAAGGTAATAATAATTTTATTTGGGATACTAGATATGAAGATGGAACTATTAGAGAGAAAGGCGATTTTAAATTCGTAGCTCAATATGAAGATGAACACGGAAATATAGTTCAAATTCCTAGCGGGTATTTTAAGGTTGATGGGGTTACTTTTGAAGATGGTAAAGCTTATTTAAACGCTTCTGGTATTAAAATCAGCTTTGATGATATAGCACAATTTCAGGATGAAAAACTATGATGCGTTCATTTTATAACGGGGTTAGTGGGGTAAAAACTCATAGTTTTGGAATGGATTTATTAGCTAATAACATTTCAAACATAAACACCGTTGGCTACAAGGCTGCTATGCCTGAATTTAAAGACATATTTTATCAAACAGGCAATGATGTTGGTGGCTTAAATAATTTTGGGGCAAATCAAGTTGGACTTGCTGCAAGTGGTTTAAGCTCAACTTTTTCTCAAAAACAAGGAGCTTTAGTTTCTAGTCAAAATACCTTTGATGTAGCACTTGAAGGTAAGGGATTTTATGGCATAAAAGATTACGATGGTAATACTTATTATACTAGAAATGGGGCTTTTAATATTGATAGCGATTTTAATTTGGTTGATAGTTTTGGAAGATTTGTGCTAGGGACTATGAATGCTGGATTTAATGCGAGTGCTATGAGTGAAAATATTAAAGAAATGTTTGGAAAAGTTAGTTCAAATGCTGGTTTTACAATATCTAATAATGATTTAGATATTAAACTAAACGCACCAAACGCACAAACTCCTATAACATTGCCAAGAACACTTTTTATGAATGCAGTAGCAACTACAAATGTAAATATTAAAGCAAATCTTAGCAATGCTTTTCACGAAGAAGATAAGTATATAAATCTTGATAATATTGAATTAGAAATTGATAATAATAAAAGCACTTTTAAAGCAAGTAATCTTGAGCCTAATGCTAGAATTTTATTAGAAGTTGATAGGGGAGATGGAAGCGATACTATAGAAGCATTTGCTGATGAGTTTGGGAATTTAGAAAAGACAATTAGCGGGAATGTAAATAGCTTTAGTGCAAGGCAAGTAAAGACTATTAATGTAGGTGCTAATAATAAATTTGATATAGCAACTTATGATGCGAATGGAAATATTAGAAAAATTGATTTGCAAATACAAGCTATTGATAAGCTTAATTTTAAAGCTACTGCTATTTTAAAAGATACTCAAGGAAATACTATTAGTGAAGCTAGTGGGAATATTATTTTTAATACCGATGGTTCATTAAATACAAATGAATTAAATCAAATAGATGGAATAAATCTAAATCTAGGAAGCCCAAGAGTTGATGGCAAGGGTGGATATGATGGATTAACTTGTATTGATAATGCAAAAATAGAGCGTTATGTAGAAGCAAACGGCTATCCAGCAGGAGTTTTAAAAGATTATGCTATTGATGAAAGGGGCAATATATTAGCTAATTTTACCAATGGTAAATCTCAAGCTGTAGCTAAGTTTGCAGTGTTTAATTTCGTAAATGAGCAAGGCTTACATAAAAATGGAGAAAATGAGTTCAGCACTACTCCTGATAGTGGAAATCCTATATTTTTTACCGACGCAAATGGTAATGTAATAAACTCATATAAAATCAAATCAAATTATTTAGAGCAAAGCAATGTGGATTTAGGCACGGAGCTTACTCAAGTGATTATTTTTCAAAAGGCTTATGAAGCAAATGCTAAGAGTATCACAACAGCCGATCAAATGCTAAAACGCGCAATAGAGATGAAAAAATAATACAAAATAAATTATATTTAGCACAATTTTTCGTGTTAAATATAATTAAAAATATATTTTAAATAAATTATTTAGTATAAAAATATTTAAAAATTGTGTGTTTAATACTATTTTTAAAATATTTTCTACTAAATATTAGATATAAATGCTTTATTTTTAAGAGATAAATTATTAGTTTTACTTAATTAGTATTTTGGAATTATTTTTGATTTATAAGAACAATATTTTATGGTAATTTTTAATATGTTTTGATTTTGTTACTTGAAAAAGTTTTATTATTTATACAATTTATTTTACTTATAATTTAACTTTATATCAATTTAACTTATACATAATCATATAGTAATTAGACTAAACATAATTTTTAATTTTACTTATTGCTATTTTTAAGAAAGATTAATTTATAGCTAAAATTAAGGATTATTTAGAGTATGTTTTAGACTTGTTTGATTATAAATATATTTTTAGTGAGTATGTTTTTATTGTAGGTGGTATTTTTGATAATCAGTTATTATTAAAGCATTAAATATATAAATGAGCTAATTTTATTACTTTTTTAAAAGAGCAAAATTAGATATTTTGTTATAAGAAGATAAATAGCTTTTGAGTATGATTGTAATAGCAATGGTTGATGAATTGCCAAATCCTAAAAAGAAGCTTAAAAATAGTATAAATTGTATTAGTAATTAAAATATTTATAAAAATTCTTAATTTTAAATTCTCATAGCTATTTTGATTGAAATCTTGTGAAAAGTATTTAATATATTTATAATATATCAAGATAACTTGATATTTAGAATACTATAATAAATTTTCAAAATTATTTTATTTTGAAAAAGGATTTTTATGGAATTTACAAGTGAGAAATTATTAGAAACTTTTTATGAGTTTTTGTTTTTAACTGCTGAAATAAGCTTTTTATTTATTTTTATCAATATGATTATGTTTTATATTAATTCAAGATATAGCTTTAATAAATATTTAAAAAATAATGTTTTTTCATATTTTATAGCAATATTTTTAGGCTCAATTACTACTTTTTGTTCTTGTTCAACTATACCTGTTTTTAATTCTTTAATTAAAAATAATATTAATCACGGAGTAGCTAGTGCTTTTTTACTAACTTCGCCATTAATTAATCCTATGCTAATTACTATGCTACTTAGTGCATTTGGTTTTAGCATAACTTTTTATTACATTATTTATATAGTTATATTTGTATTTATTATAAGCTATTTAATAGGTTTAATACCTGCAAGATTGCTATTAAAAGATATTGTAACTAAAGAATTTCAATTTAATCAAAATACCAAGCTTAATTTGTATGAATGTTTATACAAGTCTTTAAAATCATATAATGATATTTTTTATTATGTATTATTTGGTATGTTAATAGGTGCTTTTTTGCATAATTTTATGCCTGTTGAATTTATTAAAGATTATTTATCTAGTTTTGGAATTTATGGTATATTTTTGGCTAGTTTTGTTGGTTTGTTGCTTTATATACAAACTTGCTTGATTATTCCATTGGGAGTAACTTTAATAAATGTTGGGTTTCCTATCGGTATATTTTTTAGTTTTTTAATAGCTGGTGGGGGTTGTTCTTTACCTGAATTAATTTTACTTAGGTCAATGTTTAAAATTCGTATGATGATAATATTTATCATTAGTATTTTATCAATGGCAAATATTTTTGGAATTTTACTTTATTTATTTTATTAAGGATTAAAATGAAGAATTTATTAAATTATACAGCAGCTATAAATGATGAAACTAGGCTTAAAATCTTAGCTTTTTTAGATATTCATAAAAAATGTTGCGTATGTGAGATATGTGAGAGTTTTGAAATGCTTCAGTCTAGGATTTCAAGGCATTTAAAGATATTAAAAGATGCTGATTTATTAATAGCCAGTAGAGATGGGGCGTTTATTTATTATGAGATAAATTATGAAAATACTAAAGAGATTTTAGAGCTTTTAAAAAAGGCTAATTTTACTTTACCTGATTTAAAAACCCCAAAAGAATGTAATTCCTAGAAAATCTAGGAATTAAAATAAAAATCCAACAAAGCCATTAACAACAAGAGCATTTACAATGTCTACTAAAAATCCACCCATAATAGGAACGATAATAAATGCTATTTTGCAAGGTCCGAAGTGATTTGTTACTGCTTGAAGATTTGCAATCGCAGTTGGAGTTGCACCCATACCAAAGCCACAATGTCCTGCTACAAGGCAAGCTGCTGCGTAGTTTTTGCCACAAATAACAAAGGTTACATATCTTACATAAATAATAATTGCTATTGTTTGAATTATTAATAAAACGCTGATCGGAACAGCTAATTTTATAAGTTCAACGATATTTAAAGTCATAATTGACATAGCAAGGAATAATGATAAAGCCACATTTCCTATCACACCTACTTCTCTATCAAATACTTTATGAATATTTAGTGAGCTAAAGCCATTTCTAATAATAATACCTGAAAATAAGCACCATACAAATGTCGGCATACTATCTAAGAATTTTAAAAAGCCAATTTCTTTATTGGTAGCTACATTTGCTGCTTGGCACGCATAATCAATTGCATTACCAATCACTAAAGCAAGAGCAATTAAACTTAAGCTTGTAATAAAACTATAACTTGTAATTAATCTTACTTTTTGCGGACTTGTAAATGCTTCATCACTTGATGTTTCGTTGTTTTCTACTTCATCGCTTTTTAGATTAAATTTTTTGATTAAATAATTCGCCATAGGACCACCAATAAGCCCACCAGAAATTAATCCATAAGTAGCACACGCCATTGCTATATCAGTTGCTTGTGCGAAATTATAAGGTGCTTCTTGAAATGTAGCTCCCCAAGCAGCACCAGTTCCGTGTCCGCCACTAAGTGTAATTGAGCCACCAAGTAAGCCTATTAATGGATTTTCACCCATAGCACTCATTACTCCAACACCAATTGCGTTTTGAACCACTAATAAGACGAAAACAGCAATTGAGAAAGTAATTAGTAATTTCCCGCCCTTTTTGATACTATCAAAATCAGCACTAAGCCCAACCGTTGCATAAAATGCTAATAAAAGTGGGGTTTTTATATCTTCTGCGAATTTGATTGTAAAATTTGCATAATAACTAGATAAGAATAAAATAAATGCTACTATGATACCACCAGTTACAGGCTCTGGAATATCGTAATTTCTTAAAAAGCTAGAATATTTAGTAATTATTCTACCCAAAATTAAGACAAGCATAATACAAATAAATGTGCTATAAAAATTAAGTTCAAGCACACTAGTGCCATTATCATTGCTAAGCAAAGTTGCAATACCGAGATTGATTTTTTCCATTAAAACTCCTTTTATTAAATCGCTTTATTTTGTCTTAAAATATTTAATTTGTTACAAATATAAGCAATTAATTTTATTTTTTTAAAAAAGTGAGTAATTTTGTAATAATTTTGAGATTTTATTTAATAAAGTTTTGATTGATATATAAAGAAGAGCTACCTAAAAGGTAGCTTAGAAATTATTTGCTTTCAGCGTCTTTTTTTTCTGCTTCTGGCTCAACTGCAACTGCTTGTGCGTTTGCATCAGCATTTTCTACTGATTGAGTTTGTTCTACTGGTTGAACTTTTGTAGCGTCTGTATTTTCTTCTGCGAATAAACCTGCACTAAATGCACCTAAGATAGCTGTTAAAACTAATAACTTTTTCATTTTTTCTTCCTTTTTAATTAAAATGCGCCGGCATTCTACTCCTACAATCTTAAACTTTACTTAAAAAAAATAAATTTTGAAAAAATATTCTGAAATTCCTAATATATAGTCAAATTAGCGATTTTAAATTAGCAAAATATTTATAAAATTATTAAATATATTTATATAATTTAAATTAAACAATTATGGATTTTAAAATAGGAATTTAGTTCCTATTTTGTTGATTTTGTTTTTGCATTATCTGTGTTTAGTAAAGAACTAATTCTTACTCCATTAAGATAAATTATCCAAGAAAAATAAAGCCATATAAAGAAAAATAAAACAGCAGAAAAACTACCATAAATGCTAGCATATACTTTATTTAATGATATATAAAATACAAAAAGACTTTTAAAAATGCTCCAAACTAAAGCTACTAAAAAGCTTACTAGAGCTATGATTTTAGGATTTAAATGTTTATTAATTGATATATGAAAACATACAAAAAACAAAGCCCAAATGATTAAAAAAGGTAAAATCCCTAAGAAATTAAATTTAAGTCCTATTGCATCTATATATTTTTGAATTTTATAACTTAAATAAAAGCTAGTTAATAATCCTAAAGGCGCTAGAGTAATTAGCGACCAATATGTGCTAAGCGATGAAAAAAAGCCCTTTTTAGGAGTATTGCTAATGTGCGAGATGGTATTTTCATAAGCATTAAAAAACATAAATAAAGCAAAAACCATAGCGATAATTCCTGCTACATCAAGTTTTGTGCTATTTTGTAAAAATTGTTCTATGTAATTTACAGAATTTGCTTCTTGGTTTGGTAAAATTAAGCTAAATATAAAATTATTTAATTGGCTGCTTTGTTCTTTAAAACTTGGCATATGAGCGAATACAAAAAAACTTAAAGATAAAATCGGAATAATATTTAAAACACTATAAAAAGAAAGCGAGCTAGCGTGTTGTAAAATACCTTTATCACTTACATTAATGATTGTTTTTAAAATGTGTAAAATCTTTTTCATAAAAATCCTAGATAAATAAAAAATATTAAGTTCAAACTTATAACAAAAATTGCTAAATACCTATGAAAAATTGATAAAAAACTAAGTATTAAATAAATGAAAAAATATTTAAATTCTAATTTAAAATTAGTTGCAAACATTTTAAAATCTAAAAATATTAATAAGTATTTATCCAATAAATCTCCTAAATTAATAATATGTAAAAACAAAACTAAAGGATAAAAAATCACAAAAATAGGAGTTAAAATAATCCCTAATAATTGTTGAAAACTAAGCAATGGAAAAAAGTATAAAACAGGTGCAACCATTGCAAAAAAGGTACTAAGTTCAAGGCAGATTAGTTTTGTAAGTGAATTAGCATTAAAATGATAAATAAACAAAAATATATAAAAGACCCCAAGACAAGAGAAGAAAAATCCTACATTAAATAAAAAGCTAGGATTAATAGCAATGCAAATAAAAAATGCTAAAAATAAATGTGAAAAACTAAGAATTTTAATTGCTCTAATTATGAAATAAAATCCCAAAATAGCCATTATAAATGAGCGAAAATAGCTTGCAACTAGACCAATTTCATAAAAATATAAGGCTAAGATTATGAAAATAATTATCCCTAAATCAAAATGAATTGACCTATATGGGAAAAATCTTTTTTGAAAATACTTATAAATAATTGAAAATATAAAGAAAAATATGGAATAAATAAGCCCTAAATGATAGCCTGATATTGCTAGTAAATGTGCAATTCCATAGTAATTTACGCTATCTCTTAAATCCTTGCTAATGCTTTTTGCAAAAAATAAAGCTCCAAAAAATTGCTTCATAGTTAAATTCTCGTGCTGATCTATAAAATAACTTACAAATGCGTTCTCTTTAATCTCTTCTAATTCTTCTAAAGCATAGCTTGGTAAATAAAATCTAGCTTGTAAGTATTCATAAAAATTAAGCTTATTTTTAGCTGCGAATTTTAAGCTGATTTGATTGGATTTAATTTCTTTTTTAGTAGTTGTGTATATTAAAACATCTTTATATGCAAGTGCTAGAACATAATAACTTTTATTATTTTTAGTTTTTGAATAATTATTGTTTATTTTTAACTCATAACTATCTTGTTCTAAAAACTCGCAAAAATCTAAGAATTTCAAATGCACTTGCAAACAAAATACAGCAATTAAAACAATAAATATTATAAAATAATGTTTTTTATTGATTATTAGAGTTCTTTTGCTCTTTATATTCATCACATAAATCGTTTAAAAAACAATTATTACAATCAGGTTTTTTAGCCTTGCAAATATATCTTCCAAACAAAACCATTCCTTTATGCAATTTATCAAGGTCGGTTTTAAATAGTTTTGTAAGCTCTTTAGCACAATCATTAGGAGTTTTTGCATTTGATATTTTTAACCTTTTGCTAACTCTAAAAATATGAGTATCTACAGCCATTACATTTGCACCCAAACTCTCGCATAAAACCACATTAGCAGTCTTTTCTCCAACCCCTGCAAGATTTATTAAATCATCAAATTTCATAGGTATAATTCCTGAATGAAATTCCACAACACTTTTTGCCATTTTGATAAGATTAATTGCTTTATTTTGATAAAAATTACAACTTTTAATTAATTCTTTTATATTCATTAAATTTGCATTTGCTAAAGAATTTATATCAGGATAGTTTGCAAATAAACTTGGTGTTATTAGATTAACCCTACTATCAAGGCATTGAGCTGATAGCATAACACAAACTAAAAGTTCATAATCATTATTAAAAATTAATTCACTTTTTGCGTTTTTATAATTATTTAAAAATCTATTTTTAATTTCTTTTTCTCTTCTTCTCATAATTACTATCTTACTATTTTTTTACACAATATTTGTAAAATGATATATCAAATCAATTGAAAAAGGAAGATATTATGAAAAAAATTTCATTAGTTCTAGCAGGACTTTTATGTGGTGTAAGCTTAAATGCAGCTGTGGTTGCAACTTATAAAGGTGGAGAAATTACAAGCGATGATTTAGCACCTTATTTAGCTCAATTTCAAATAAGCGATGTAAGTGCGCTTCCAAAAGAAGTTAAAGATGGTTTAATAAGAGATGTATTATCAAAAAGACTTTTTGCTAAAGAAGCTGAAAAGATGAAATTAGATAAAGATGCGAAATTTCAATCAGCTTTAAATAGTGCAAAAGAATTATTACTTGCTCAACAATATTTATTGAAAAAATTTGAAGGTATCAAGGTAAGTGATGCTGAAATTAAAAAATATTATGATGAACATTTAAATGATTTTAAAGTTCCTGAAGCTGTAAAAACTAAACATATTTTAGTTGCTAGCGAAGCTGATGCTAAAGAAATATTAAAACAATTAAAAGGTCTTAAAGGAGATAAATTAGTAGCTAAATTTAGCGAACTTGCTAAATCAAAATCACTTGATAAAGGTTCAGGAGCAATGGGTGGCGATTTACCTTATATGAGTGCAAATGAATTAGTTCCTGAGTTTTTCAATGCAGCTAAAAAACTTAAAAAAGATGAAGTTTCAGAACCTGTAAAATCTCAATTTGGTTTTCATGTAATCTTAGGAGAAGATTTTAGAGCTAGCAGACAAGGAAGCTTACAAGAAGCAACTCCATTTATTGAAAATGGTTTAAAAAATGAAAAACATAAAGAATTAATTAAAAACGAAGTTGAGAATTTGATTAAAAATTCAGGCTTACAAGTTAAATAAGGATTTATAATGGGTGTTTTAGAATTGGTAAAACCAGGTGTTATTTATGGTAAAGATTTAGAGCGCGTTTATGCTTACGCAAAAGAAAATAAATTTGCAATTCCAGCAGTAAATGTTGTAGGAACAAATTCTATAAACGCCGCATTAAAAGCTGCTCGTGAAGCAAATTCGCCTATTATTATTCAATTTAGTAATGGCGGAGCTAGTTTTTTTGCAGGAAAAGATTGTCCTAATTCAGCAGTAATTGGGGCAATTGCAGGTGCAAAGTATGTGCATGAAGTAGCAGCTGCTTATGGAGTAGTTGCTATTTTACATACCGATCACGCAGCAAAAAAACTTTTACCTTGGATAGATGATTTAATTAAGGCAAATGAAGAATTTTATGCAATTCATAAAAAACCTTTATTTAGTTCTCATATGCTTGATTTAAGCGAAGAAAGTTTAAACGAAAATATTGAAATTTCTTGCGAATATTTTAAGAAATTTAACGCATTAGAAATCGGTATAGAAATTGAATTAGGTTGCACTGGTGGAGAAGAAGATGGAGTTGATAATACAAATATTGACAATGCTAAATTATACACTCAACCAAGCGATGTAGCACTAGCTCATAAAGAATTAAGCAAAATTGGGACAAATTATACAATCGCAGCAAGTTTTGGTAATGTTCATGGGGTTTATAAACCAGGAAATGTAAGACTTGAGCCAGTAATTTTGCATAATTGTCAAGAATATTTACAAAAGGGTGCAAAACCACTTAATTTTGTATTCCACGGCGGAAGTGGTAGTGAAGCAGAAAAAATCACTGAAGCAATTAATTACGGCGTAATTAAAATGAATATAGATACTGATACTCAATGGGCATTTTGGGATGGTGTTCGTGAATATGAAGTAAAAAATCACGGATATTTACAAGGACAAATCGGAAATCCTGAAGGCGATGATAAGCCTAATAAGAAATATTATGACCCAAGAATGTGGTTAGTTGCTGGAGAAAAATCTATGCAAAAACGCCTTTTACAAGCGTTTAGCGAGTTAAATTGTATGAATAGGAATTAATCTTGCAAACAATAATTATTAAAAAGAAGAAAAGTGTATTTTCTTCTTTTTTGTTTTTAATCTTTTTACCTTTATTAGTCTTCGTGTTAGCGATTTTAGCTTATTTAAATATTATAAAACTTATTATGCCATTACATACTATTATAATGTGTTCTGTGCTCTTAGTATTTGCTATGTTTTTTGCACCGCAAAATGAATATTGTGTATATGCAAAAATTAAAAAAAATTCGTCAATTTTTGAAAATGATTTAAAAGATTTTATTAAAGATAATTCTTTAAGAATTGATGAAATTAGTAAGGCTAATGTGAGTTTTGATGAATTTTTTGATAATTATTTACATAAGCTAAAGCCACTTTCATTTGGATATATTGCTAGTGCTGTTTTTCCAATGATTGGAATTTTAGGAACATTTATAAGTATTGCAATATCTATGCCTGATTTTAAAGTAGGGAGTTCAGCTGCACTTGAAGGAGAAATTAGCTTATTGCTTAGTGGAATTTCAACTGCTTTTTATGTTTCAATTTATGGGATTTTTCTTACTATTTGGTGGATGTTTTATTCAAGACTTGGTATTGCTAAAATTAATAATTTTAAAGAAAATTATAGAATTAATAGTAAAAAATATTTTTGGAGTAAAGAAGAATTAGAAAGAATTTCTCTTAGAAAAAATAGTGAGTTATTTTCTAATACAAATTTATTATTATCAAAGCTTTATGATAATGAGTTTTTTAATGAAATATCAAAACTTCATCAAGATAAATTTACGGGTTTTAAAGAATTATTTAAATCTTATGAAAAAATTGCGATAGTTCATACAAATTTAGCTCAAAAATCTTTAGAATTAAGCAATAAAAATACTAAGCAAATGCAAGAAAAGATAGATGAATTTTCATTAAGAATTGAAAATAGCTTGAAAGAATTTGCTAAATTAAAAGAAGATTTAGAAGCTAAATTATTAGATTTTAAAAATATTTATGAAGATGAAAAACATGAATTTAGAATAGTTGATGAATTAAAAGCTGATATTGAAAACCTTAGTAAAGAAGCAAATCAGGTATTAAATAAAATAAATAATGCGTAATAAAGATAATAATAATTTTTGGATAGTTTATGCTGATTTGATGGCTGGATTGTTGTTTGTATTTATTTTAGTTCTTAGTGCTATTGTTTTAAAATATATTTTTACACAAAATGAGCTAAAAAATGAACAAAAACATTTAGATGAATCAAAAGCTTTAATAATTAGCAAAGATGAGCTTTTGAGCTCGTTAAATGAAGAGCTTGAAAAACTCAATATTTCATTAAACGATGAGCTAAATAAAAATAAAGATGCAAATGATTATATTAAAAAATTGCTTCTTAATTTAGATGAAAATGCAAAAAATAAGGAAGAATTATTAAGCAATATTGACAAAAAAGACGCACAGATTTTAATACTACTTAAAAATCTTGAAGATACTGAAATAAAAATAAAAAATAAAGATGATAAAATAGACGAATTAGCAAAGCAATTGAGTGGGTTTAAGGTTGAATACGAAAAGCTTAAAAATAATAAAACAAAATTAATTCAAGCTTTACAAAATAAGTTATCAAATGATATTTTAATCAATCTTAATTCAGGCAGTATTAGCTTAAATGCTAGTATTTTGTTTGATAGTGCGGAGTATTTGATTAAAGATAGTGCAAAAGAAGAGCTTAAAAAAACTCTAATTAAGTATTTTGATGCCTTGCTTAGCTCACCTGAAATTCTAGCTAATATTGATAGTATAGTGATTGAAGGACATACTGATAGTGTTGGTGGATTTACTTATAATCTTGAGTTATCTCAAAAAAGAGCTTTGGAGATTATGAAATTTATTAATTCGTTTTATAATGATAAAAGATTAGAAAAACTACTTGTAGCAGTTGGCAAAAGCTATAATGATTTAAAATTTAAAGATGGCGTTGAAGATAAACAAGCAAGCAGAAGAATAGAAATAAAATTACAATTTTCAAATGAACAAGCAATCAAGGAATTTGAAAGTGTAATTTCAAAGGATTTAAGTGAAAATAGCAATAATTAGACTTAGTGCAATGGGCGATATTTTTCATATGCTATGGCATATTAATTATATAAGAGCTGCATATCCTAAAGCTAGGATTGATTTTTTTGTAGATTCTAGGTTTTATTTTTTACTTGATGGACTTATTTGGTTTGATAATATTTATTCATTACCACTTAAAAAACACCCAATAAAAGCAATAAAAGAGATAAAACATTTAAAAAAATTATATGATATTAGTATTGATTATCAAGGAAGAATAAAATCAGGTTTTTTAGCAAATTATTTGAGCGCAAATTCTTATGGATATTCTAAAAATGGTTTAAGAGAAAAGTTAGCTTATTATTTTTATAAAAACCATTGCAATTGTGATTATTTAGAAAATGTGTATAAAAGAAGCCTTGAATTAACTTGCTTTGCTTTAAAAGAATTTAAAAATGATGAGTTAGTAACTAGCGATATATTAATTTATGATGAGATAAAAACTCAAAATATTATGAATAAAATAAAGCCTTTAATAGAAGATGAATTTATATTATTACATAATGGCTCAAGCAAGATAAATAAAATGCTTCCTTTAGAAAAATTGATTGATATTTGTAAAAATTGTGATTATAAAATATTGCTTAGTTGGGGTTCTCAAATAGAACTTGATAGAGCAAATGAGATTGCAAAAGAATGTAAAAATGCTAAAGTCTTGCCTAAAATTTCATTAAATGAATTAGTGTTTTTAAGCAAATTAGCAAAATTAATCATAGGAAATGATAGTGGGACTACTCATATTGCTGTGGTTTTAAATCGTCCTAATATAACTTTTTTAAACGAGTGTGATAAAAAACCTGCAAAAAGATTAATAAGTCCATCTAATTTACAACATTATTTTTATAAATTTAGCGATGTAAATAAAGAAAAAGTTTTAGATATTATTAGTAGGGTTTTTAGCAAATGAGAGATTATTTATATATTTTTATTTTTTATTTTTTTAATTTTTTACTGAAATTAATTCCCAATAAGATTTTAAAATTCTTTGCTAATTTAATTGGTAGCCTAGCATTTAGAATTAATAAAAAACATAAAAATATAATCTTAAAAAACTTAGAGCATTTTTGCAAACTCACACAAGCTCCAAAAAGTATAGAAATTACCAAACAAGTTTATAAAAAATTTGCCTTTTATATATTATCAATGGTAAAAAATCAAAATATAAGCCAAGAAAAATTATTAAAACAAATAAAATTATTCAAAAACGAAGAATATTTACAAGATTTATTAAGTGCTAATGCAAAAATAGTTTTTACAACAGCACATTATGGATATTGGGAGATTTTGCCATCTGCTGTTGCTATTAAGTATAATTGTAAAATTAATATAATTGGAAGAGCTTTAGAGAGTGTAAAAATTAATGCCATACTTACTAAATATAGAGAAAATTTCGGAGTAAAACTAATAGAAAAAACAAATGCTTTAAGACCTATGATTAAGGCTTTAAACAATAATGAATTAGTAGGAATTGTAAGCGATCAAGACGCACATATTAAAGAAAGTAGCGAGTTTATTTTATATGGTAGAAAAGTTACTCAAAGCAATGCAGCAAGTCTTATAGCTAAAAGGTGTGATGCTTATTTATTGCCTGTTTATATTTATGAAATTAGCGATGGTTATTGTATAGAGTTTTTTAAGCCATTAAAGGCTAGTGAAAAAACAATAGAAGAACTTAGCTTTTATCAATTAGAATGCACGAAAAAAATGTGGGAAAAAAATCCTAGCGAGTATTTTTGGTTTCACAAAAGATTTAAGACATTTTATGGGGATGAGTATTGAAAATTTTTATATATTTACCTAATTGGCTAGGCGATGCTATTATGGCTGCTGGTGCTATTAATGCTTTAATTAAAAAATATCCTAATGCAAAAATTACTTTTTATGGAAGTTTTGTAGCTTGTGAGCTTTATAAGGATTTAGGTGAAATTGTAGTAGAGATAAAAAAACAAAGATTAAAGCAAATTAAGGCTTTAAAAGAAGAATTTGATTTAGGAATTTCATTTAAAGCAAGTTTGTCATCTAAGTTTTTATTATTTATATTAAATGCTAAGAAAAAATTTTATTTTAAAGCAAACAAAAGTGATAATACTCATCAAGTTTTAAAATATTTTAATCTAATAAAGCCACTTGGATTAGACGAGCAATTAAACACAGCTTTACCTTTTAAAAAGCTTAAAACAAGAAAACTAATAGGAATAGCAGCTGGTGCTAATTATGGTGCTGCTAAATGCTATGAGCCTAGTTATTTTGCAAAAATTGCTAGCACTTTTAAAGAGCATAAAATAATACTTTTTGGGACTAAAAATGAAGCTGGAATTTGTAATTTTATTGAAGATGAGCTTAAAAAATACGATATAAAAGCCATTAATTTGTGTGGTAAAACTAATATTAAAAGATTGGCTTTAGCAGTTTCTAGCCTTGATTATTTATTGGCAAATGATAGTGGAATTATGCATTTAGGTGCTAGTTTTAATATAAAAGTTCTAGCATTTTTCGGACCTACGAATACAAAACAAACATATCCTTTTTGTAATAATGGTAAGTTATTTTCATTGTTTTTGCCTTGTTCTCCTTGTGCTAAAAAAGTATGCCCTTTAAAGCACCACAATTGTATGAAACAAATGACACCTGAATTTGTATTAGAACAAATGAGATAAATCAAGTCTTTTTATTTCTTTAAAGAGTAAAATACTCCTAAAATTATTCAAAGGAGATTTTATGAAATTTAATGTAATTTATGAAGTAAAAGATTGGCAAGGCAATTCAAGTGAGTTAAAAATAACTCCAATTTATGATGATGAAGCAAACAAAGAAATCCAAATTATTTTACCAAAAGGTAAAATTATGCAAGAGCATAAAGCTCCAGGAGTGATTGTAGTTCAAGTTTTAAAAGGGGATATTGAGTTTGTAATTGATAATAAAAGTATAAATTTAAAAGATTTGATGAGTATAAAAGTAGCTGCTAATATTAATCATAGTTTAATTGCTAATGAAGATAGTGTAATTAGACTAAGTCTTGCAAAAAATGATAATTTTAGTAGGGTAAAAAGCGTTCAAATTGATTAATACTTTAGAGGTTTTTCAACCTCTAAATAATTAGCAAGAATATGTAGTTTTAAATTCGTATGCAGTTGGGCGTTGTTCTACTGGCCAAACTTGATTTTTAAACTTCATATGTTGATAATCTTGTATGCAAACATCAGTAAATGCAGGTTTTAAATAAGCATTATCACGGATTAAGCTCTCTAAAGCACCCCTTAGAGTATGTGGTAATTGCTCTATTCCTTTTTCTCTAATTTCATCAAGGCTTAATTTAAATAAATTCTCATCCATAGGTCCAGCTGCAGTAAGCTCATTTTTAATTCCATCAAGTCCTGCTAAAAGCATAGATGAAAATGCCAAATACACATTACTAGAACTATCAGGAAAACGCATTTCAACTCTAGCACTTTTTTCGTTAATTCCATAAGGCACTCTACAACTAGCTGAACGATTTTGACAAGAGTAAGTTAGAATTGATGGAGCTTCAAACCCTGGGATTAATCTTTTATAAGAATTAGTAGTTGGATTTGTAAATGCTGTTACACTTCTTGCGTGTCTTAAAACCCCACCTATATAATGAATTGCAGTCTTACTAAGTCCTGCATAGCCACTTTTATCATAGAATAAGTTTTTACCATTTTTAAATAAGCTCATATGAACGTGCATTCCGCTACCATTATCAAGATGAAGTGGTTTTGGCATAAATGTAGCAGTTTTACCATTTAGATGAGCTACCATTTTTACTACATATTTATATATTTGAACATTATCAGCAGCTTCTACTAAAGTATTAAACTTAACCCCGATTTCTCCTTGACCTTGTGCGTTTTCGTGGTGATGAACAAAGCATTCAATACCAACACGCTCTAAAACTTGAACCATTTCAGCTCTTAAATCTTGCATACTATCAACAGGAGGAACTGGAGTATAACCACCTTTTCTTCTTGGGCGATGACCGGTGTTATAAGCGTCTTCATAATGCTTACCATCATTCCATTCACCTTCTTCTGTGTCTATTTGATACATAGCATAATTCATTGTATCTACGATTTTAATATCATCAAAGATGAAAAATTCATTTTCAGCACCAAAATATGCAGTATCAGCAATATCACTACTTTCTAGCATTTTAAGAGTTCTTTTTGCTATTGTTCTTGGGCATTTTTCATAAAAATCATTTTTATAAACATCAAAAATATCACAGATTACAATAACGGTATTGTCGCTTGTAAATGGGTCAATAAAAGTTGTTGTAACATCAGGGATTAATATCATATCACTTTTTTCAATTGGTTGCCATCCTTTATACGAGCTTGCATCAAAAGGAATTCCACTAGTAAGTGTATCTTTTGTTACACTTTTCATAGTGTATGTATGATGATTCCAAGTGCCATCAAGAGAAGTAAATCTAAAATCTACAAACTTTATTTCATTGCTTATGCAAAAATCAAAGAATTCGGTAACATTATTTACAAATTTAGCCATTTTTTTAACCTTAAGTTAGATTTGATTAGCTATGATTTTAGCTAATATTTTTTAATTAAGTATTATTTTAAGGAAGAAAAATAATGACGCAAGAAGAATTAGATGTTTTAATGGCTGGTGGGCTTGATGATTTTGAAGATGAAATTGTTAATGATATAAAAGAAGAAGTTGTAGAGCCTAGTGAAGCAATTGAAGATTTAGAAGATGAAGAATTGAGTTTAGAAGAAGAATATAAATCATATAGACCAGATTCAAGGAAATCTTGGCCACCACCACCACCAACAGAAGATCATAAAGTTGTAAATCAATTAGATGATGTAACTCGTGATAGTGAAGTTAAAGCTACTGAATTACTTGAAAAAATTGAAACAATGATGGATTATTTTGCAACTGCTGAAAAGATTATAAAAACCTTTAAAAAATCAGTTCAAAATCAAGTTGAGTTATTTACAACTTTAAATGAGAAATTTCCTAATGTTAATAAATTTAGTGAATGTTTAGCTGAATGCAAAGAACAATTAGCAAAAATTGATGAAGCATTAGATAATCTAGCTATGGGACAAGATGAAGCTATGATGGCAATGGACGCTATGCAATATCAAGATATTCATAGACAAAAAATTGAGCGTGTAATTAATGTAATGAGAGCGTTATCTAAGTATATGAATAGCTTGTTTGAAGGCAGGATTGATGATGAAAAAAGAGTTAGTAGTGCTGTTCATATTGAAGGAGATAGCACAGCTGATTTGGTTACAAATGATGATATTGAAGCATTAATTGCGTCATTAGGTAAAAAATAATGCTAACTCCACAAATAATTGCTCCAGCAGGTAATTTAAAAAAATTAAAAATTGCTGTAAATTATGGTGCTGATGCTGTTTATGCAGGACTTTCATCGTTTTCTTTACGCTCTCGTGCTGCTAAAGAATTTGATGAAACTAGCTTTGCAGAAGGTATAAAATATGCTCATAGCAAAGGTGTGCAAGTTTATGCAACGGTTAATGGTTTTCATGTGAGTGCTCAATTAGAAGGTCTTAAAAGACATTTAGCCTTACTTGCTGAGTTAAAACCTGATGCGTTAATAATAGCTAGTATAGGTGCTATGAGATTAGCAAAACAAATAGCTCCTAATATTCCTATCCATGTTAGTACTCAAGCAAATATTTTAAATTATGAAGATGCTTTAGTTTATAAAGAATTAGGTGCAAAAAGAGTTGTAATTGCTAGAGAATTAGGCTTAAAAGATGCTTGTGATATAGCAAAAAATGCAGATATTGAAATAGAAGCATTTGTGCATGGCTCAATGTGTTTTGCTTATAGTGGAAGGTGTTTAATATCAGCAGTTCAGAGTGGAAGACGCTCAAATCTTGGTGCATGTGCTAATGATTGTAGATTTCCTTATGAATTATATGCGAAAAATCCAGAAAATAATGCTTTATTTAGAATAGTAGAAGATGATTTAGGAACACATATTTTTAATTCTAAAGATTTAAAACTTGCTAATTATATAGACAAAATTATGGAAAAAAATGCCATAAATGCCTTTAAAATAGAAGGAAGAACTAAGAGTGAATATTATGTAGCTTGTGCAACTAGAACTTACAAACAAGCTGTAATTGATACTTTAAATAATCAATTTGATGCGAAAAAATATGATGATGAGTTAAATACTTTAAAATCTCGTGGATTTACTGATGGGTATTTAATGGCTAGACCTTATGAAAAAGATGATACTCAAAATCACGAAACTTCAATAATGCAAGGCACAATGCAAGTGCATGGGTTTAGCGAAAATGGTAAAAGCATAGCTAGTAAGGGAATTATTAAAAAAGATTATGAATACGAAATATTTGCTCCATTAAATGCAAATATTGAATTAGTGAATAATGAAATAGGCGAAATTTATAAGCGTGATGATAAATATTTTTGCAAATTTAAAAAGCTTATAAATGAGAACAATAAAGAATTTGGCGAATTACATAGTGGTAATATAAATGAGATTTTAAGCCCATCTTTATTGCCAGAATTTAGCTTTTTAAGAGCATAGGAGTTTTTATGCAAACATATCTTGAACTTAGTGAATTTTGCAAATTAGTTCATTTGAATGAAGAAGTCGTAATGGCTATGATTAAAAGTGGTTCATTAAAACACAAATATGAAAATGAAAAGCTTTTAATAGAAGCAAATGCGGGGACTTTTGCAATCGTTCCTGTAAAAGATAAAAACATAGAAGTTCAAGATATTGCAAATACCCCTGCAGGTAATTTTATAGAAAAGACAATAGGAACTATTCTTAATCTTCACGAGAAAGTCTTAGATGCAAAAGATGAAACTTTAGAAGTTTTAAGGGGTGAAAATGCCTTTTTAAAAGAAGCACTTTATTCTATGCAAGAGCTTTATGATGAAGATAGAAAAGTAATAGATACTCTAAATAAAGAATTAGAATTAGCTAGAGAAGAAATTGAATATCTTAAACGCAAATATAAACTAATGTGGAATAAAGCTGTAGAAAATTATCAAAAAGATATTAAAGAATAAAAATGAGAAAATTATTATTATTTGTATTTATTAGCGTGTTTTGTTTTGCTAATCAAGGTTTAGAGTATTATAAAAATAAAGAATACGAAAAAGCTGCTAAAATTTGGGAAAAAGAATGTGCTAAAGATAATTTTAAGTCTTGCAGTTTTTTAGGTTATATTTATAGTCAAGAAAAATATGTAAAGCAAGATTATTCAAAAGTAATTAAGCTATTTAAAAAAGCTTGTGATGCAAATGAGTTTGGTGCTTGTTTTGGTTTAGGTTGGATATATAAAAATGGAAAAAGTATAAAACAAGATGACAAAAAAGCAAATAACTTATATGAAAAAGCTTGTAATGCAGATATTTTTGAAGCGTGTTATAATTTAGGTAATTCTTATTATATTGGACAAGGTGTAAAGCAAGATTATAGTAAATCAATCAAGTTGTATGAAAAAGCTTGCGATGGAGAAGTTTTTAATGCTTGTTATAATGCTGGCGTTTCGTATAGCGAAGGAAAAGGCGTAGAACAAGATTACAATAAAGCAATTAAATTATACGAAAAAGCTTGCGATGGAGAATATCCTATGGCTTGCAATAATTTAGCTCTTGCTTATTTTAATGGCGAAGGTGTAAAAGAAGACTATAATAAAGCGCTTAAATTAAGTAAAAAAGCTTGTGATTTAGGCGAGCAGATGGGTTGTTATAATTACGACATACTTAATCAAATAAAGTATTAGAATTTAAATCATTCATTATAGATTTAAATTCCACATAATAATTTGCGTAAAATATACTTTTTTTTATTACAATCAATAATATTACAAAAAGGAGAAATTATGAAAGTTTTATTAATTAAAGATGTAAAAGGCTTAGGTAAAGCCGGAGAAGTTAAAGAAGTAAAAGATGGTTATGGTCAAAATTTCTTAATTGGTAAAGGTTTTGCAAAAGTTGCTAGCACAGAAGTGCTTAGAAAACACGCAAGTGATTTAAAGAAAAAAGAAGAGCAAGACAGATATGAGCTTGAATTAATGAATAAATTAAAAGATAGCTTAGCTGATAAAAAAGTTATTATTAAAAAACAATTAGGCGCTAATGGAGCATTATTTGGTGGAGTTACAAAAGATGAAATTTCACACGCTATTAAAGAGCAATTTAACCTTGAACTTGATAAAAAAAGCATTCAAGATTATGCTATTAAAGCAGAAGGTGAGTATAAAGTGAGTGCAAAATTAGGTCATGGCATTGTTGCTGAATTTGTAGTAGTGGTAAAAGGTGCTTAATGTTTCACGCTACTACGATTTTAGCTTATAAAGGAAAAGACGCTTCAGTAATTGGTGGTGACGGACAAGTTACTTTTGGAAATACGGTTTTAAAGGGTAATGCAGTAAAACTTAGAAAACTTTATGAAGGAAAAGTATTAGCAGGTTTTGCAGGAAGCACTGCTGATGCTTTTACTTTATTTGATATGTTTGAAAAAATGCTTGAGAGTAAAAAAGGAGATTTAGAAAGAGCTGTTATTGAGTTTTCAAAAGAGTGGAGAAAAGATAAATACTTAAGAAAACTTGAAGCTATGATGATAGTTTTAAACAGAAAACAAATCTTTTTATTAAGCGGGACAGGCGATGTAGTTGTGCCACAAGATGAGTGCATTTGTGCTATTGGAAGTGGTGGAGCATACGCACTTAGTGCTGCAAGAGCATTGCATAATCATGCGAATTTAGATGAATTAACTTTAGTTAAAGAAAGTCTTAAAATTGCAGGAGAGATTTGTATTTATACAAACACAAATATAACTACTTATGAATTAAGGGATTAAGAATGCAGATGTTACCTAAAGAAATTGTTGAATTTTTAGATGAATATGTAATAGGTCAAGAAAAAGCTAAAAAGGTAATTGCTATTGCTTTAAGAAATAGATATAGAAGATTAAAGCTTGAAGAAAGTATGCAAGATGATGTTGTTCCTAAAAATATTTTAATGATAGGAAGCACAGGTGTTGGTAAAACAGAAATTGCAAGAAGAATTGCTAAATTAATGGGCTTGCCTTTTATTAAAGTAGAAGCTAGTAAATATACTGAAGTTGGTTTTGTTGGTCGTGATGTAGAAAGTATGGTAAGAGATTTAGCTAATGCAGCTTTAACTTTAGTAAAAAACGAGCATTTAGAAAAAAACAAATCAAGATTAGCTGAATTAATAGAAAATAAAATTTTAGAAAAATTATTACCGCCATTACCAAAAGGTGTTAGTGAAGAAAAACAAGCAGAGTATGAAACTAGCTTAGAAAAGATGAAAGAGCGTCTAAGAAATAAAGAATTTGAAGATAAGGTTATAGAAATTTATGTAACCCAACGCTCACTTGAGACAAATCCAAATCTACCACCAGAACTTGCAAGTATGCAAGAGATGGTAAAAGTAATTGGTATTGCTGATAAAAAAGTGAAAAAAGAGTTAAAAATTAAAGACGCTAGAAAAGTTTTAGAAACTGAATTAACAGATAGTGTTTTAGATAATGAAAGTATTAAAGATGAAGCCTTAAAAAGAGTTCAAAATGAAGGAATAATCTTTATTGACGAGATAGATAAAGTTGCGGTAAGCTCGGGTAATTCAAGCAGACAAGACCCTAGCAAAGAAGGTGTTCAAAGAGATTTATTACCTATCGTAGAAGGTAGTGTAGTAAATACTAAATTAGGTAATGTAAAAACTGATCATATATTATTTATTGCAGCAGGTGCATTTCATTTAAGTAAGCCAAGTGATTTAATCCCTGAATTACAAGGTAGATTTCCACTAAGAGTTGAGCTTGATAGCTTGGGTGCTGATGAATTGTATGAGATTTTAACAAGACCTAAAAACTCACTTTTAAAACAATATAAAGCCCTTTTAGAAACTGAAGGAGTTAATTTAGTATTTGAAGATGATGCTATTAAAAAAATTGCAAAAATAGCAGCACAAGCAAATGAAAGTATGGAAGATATAGGTGCTAGACGCTTACATACTGTTATTGAAAAATTAGTAGAAGATATTTCTTATGAGTGTGATAAATACAAAGATAAAGATTGTGTAATAGATACAAAATTAGTTGATGATAAATTAGGCTCTATTATAGAAAATCAAGATATAGCAAGATATATTTTATGAAAAGCGGTTTTGTAAGTGTAATCGGCAGAACAAATGCCGGTAAAAGCACAATGATTAATTCTTTACTAGGCGAAAATATTTGCCTAGTATCACATAAAGAAAATGCCACAAGAAGAAAAATGAATGTGGTAATAATGCACGATGAAAATCAAATAATATTAATAGATACTCCAGGTCTACACGAAAGCAATAAGAATTTCAATCAACTATTAATAGAAGCTGCTAAAAAGAGCTTAGATGAGTGTGATTTGATTGTATTTGTGATGAGTATTTTTGATAGTTTAGATGAATATAAAAAATTTTTAGATTTAAAGCCAAAGGTTGAGCATATTGTAGTTATAAACAAAGTTGATTTGGTTGAACCTAAAAAATTATTGGATAAATTAGAAGAATTTAATAAATTAGATATTGTTCCTAATATCATTCCTTATTCATCAAAAAATAAATTTTATAAAAATAAATTATTAGATGAGATGGTAAAGTATTTACCAGAACACCCATATTTTTTTGACCCAGAATTTAGTACTGATAAAACAACTAAAGATGTTGTTAAGGAATTAATAATAGAAAGCATTTATCAAAATCTTAGTGATGAATTGCCATATTGTTGTGAAGTGTTAATTAATAAAATTATAGAAAAAGATAATTTTTTAACTATTTATGCCGATATTATTACAGATTCAGAAAATCATAAAGCAATGCTAATCGGTCGAAATGCTAATACAATTAAGCGTATTGGAATAGTTGCTAGGAAAAGAATTGCTGAAGTTTTTTTATTAAAAATTAACTTAAAGTTGGTTGCAAAAGTTCAAAAAAAATGGTACGATAATGAGAACTTTTTAAAAAAAGTAGGCTTAAAACAATAAAAAATAAAAGGTATTTAAATGGCGAAAACAGCGAAAAAAAGAGAATTGGTCGCTTTTGATTCAAGTACAAAAAAACTCTATAAACTTGCTGATAATGTCCTTAGTGAAATTACCGTTAAGGAAAAAAGCAATTCTGCTTACAATATTACCTATATGCCAGGTGAAAATGTAAAGTATGCTTCTGTTGAGGTTCCAAACGATACAGATGAGGATGAAATCAGTATAATTACAAACAAAACTTATGAAGTATTAGAATTAGATATAGACAAGGATTATAAGATATCTTATAGTATTTCTAATGCTAGTATGGGAATTAATACAGTATATAATGTATTTGTAGTAGAAAATGAAAAAATTGAAACAGAATTTAAAGATGTAGCTAATAAGCTTCAGTATATTGATTATATAGATATTGAACCATTGATGTATCAAAATTATTATACAAGCAAACTTATAGAAAGTGATGGAGTTCAAGTATTTATATATTTTCATAAAACATATACAACACTTACTGTGTATAAAGATGGAGAATTAATAAACTATAAGATTATTAATAAACTTAGCATAGATATGTTGCATGGTAGTTTTTCTCATGATTTAGGAGAGAGAATTCCTGAACATATGTTTTTAAATGAATTATCAAAATATGGTTTTGACCATGTAGATGATGCAAAAAGAGTTTCACTTAATAAGGTTTTAAGCGAGTCTTTTAAATTCTTAATTAACAATTTATCTTTAATATTAAGAGGTGCTCAATTAGATAATGTTACTATTACAAAAGTATTTGTAGGAACTGATATTGGGTTAAGTCAAAATTTCTTAAAAAAAGTTGAAGTATTGTTTTCTTGCTTTAGGTGTCTTGATGATGATATTATACTTGAAACTATGCTTAATAATAAAGTTGAAATTGGAATTAATAGTCTTGAGGTAGCAGAATTTATTAATATCCATAAAATTAAATATGATTTATTTAAAAATATTAGAAATTTTACCGTTGAGGTTAATACACCTTCTGAATTTACAACTACTCCTGAAAAAGAAGGCGGAGAATTAAGGATTAATCCATTTGTTTTATTAAGCTTGTTAAGAGCTAATGAACAATTAAAAATGCCAAATGATGTATTCAACATATCTACATTCTTAAGACCACCACCTTTTGCGAAGAGATATTCTGGGAAGTTAATTTTATCAATTTTGGCTGTTATTGTATTGGCTAGTATTTATCCTATATATAATTACATAAATGGTAAATTTATTGAAGTAGAAGAAAGAGATACTAGTGAAAAAATTCCTGCTAAACAAACAGAATATACAAGAATTGATAATGAAATTAAAAACCTTGAAAGTAGATTATCTAGTTTATCAGCTGAAGTAAATGAAGCTAGAAGAACTTTAGAATTTAGATATACACTTTTAGATAACATTTATGATAAAAAAGTTAATTATCTATCAAAAGCTAGTGCAGCTACAAAAATGGCTAGTATCTTAAATCAAAGCAATATTAAAGTAACAAGTATGTCTTTTGATAATGATATTATAAATGTTAATTTAAAAGGAACTTCAACAGGTATAACTTCATTCTTAAAAGAAATAGGTGCTGATGATACTTATAGTATTGAATCAAGAGATGTATTGATTAAGATATTAAATCTTGATGATAAAGATAAAGAGCATGAAAGTAATATTGTAATAAAGGTTTTAAGATGAAACAAGGTAGTATTTTTGATAAAATAGATAATTATTACGAAAAGCAGCCTAATACTAATATATTCTATATGAGTATATTTATGTGTGTATTTTTATTTGGTTATTTAATCTATGATTATACATATGAGAGTTCAGAGCAGTATGTGGCAGAACAAACAGAATTATTAAATAAAGCTAAAGAAGAGTTAAGAAGACTTGATGATTTTATTGAAAGAGAAAAGCAAAACTCAAGAATACAAAAATTAACACAAGATATCATTAGCGAAGAAAAAGCAAGAAAAGAAATCAGTGATGAGAATATGTATTTTGATGATAAATTAAAAGAAGCATCAAAATTATTATATAATCAAAAAAATTGGTCTGAGTTTATGGCTAAAATTAATGAATTATCTAAAAAATATCAAGTAGTTTTAGGTGATGTAAGAAGCAGTGTAAATGATTTGGTAAGTCAAAAAGTAGAAGAAGTTTTTAATGTTCAATTTTCTTTAACTGGTAAATTCCAAAATATTTTACATTTTGTAAATAGCTTAGAAAAATCAATTGATGTTGTAGATGTAAATATGCTTAAACTATACAAAATTGAGCCTACAGATAATCCTAATAAGGATAATAATGGTGGCGAAAATAACAAAGTTTATACAAATGACATTCAAGCTGATGTTAAAATCTCAATATGGGGGATTAAATATTAATGAAAAAAGTATTATGTATATTAGTTTGTATTCAAGCAATTTTTGCTATGACAAGAACAGAACTTGACAATAAATTTAATGAATTAGTTCAAGTTAGAAATACAATAGACTATCTTGAAATTACAAAAACAAATGATCCTTTTTATAAGGACAAAATCAAATCAGACGAGGTTATAACTTTTACTTTATATGCTATTGTAGATAAAAGAGTGAAAATCAATCAAAAATGGTATGGTTTAAACGAAATAATTACTGCAGGTTATAGGGTAGTTAGTATTAATAATGAAAGAGTTGGTCTTTCAAATTCAATTAATTATGTAGAACTTAATTTAAAGGATAATCAGAATGTTCAAATCAGTGTTAAATAAAACTATTATATCTTTAAGTGCAGCGCTAATGCTATCTAGCTCATTAAGTGCAGCAGATTGCTCAAAAAGAGCTTTTGATATTAAAGTAAATAAAGAAGATACTTCAGCTTACGAAATAATTAATCAATTATCAAAAGTATGTGATTTTAGTGTAGTTTATAAAGATTCATATTCAAAAGGAATATTGAGTACTAGACAAGATGGAATAAGCATTAAAAATATGCATATTAATGGCATTTTTGATTTGCTTATTGCTGAACAAGGTTTAGATTATGATTTTTCAAATAATATCTTAAAAATTCAAGGTTTAAATACTAAAACATTTAAATTAGATTATATTACTTCAGTTCGTAAGGGTAGTGCTATTACTAAGGCAAATGTTGAATCTCAAGCAAGCAGCAGCGATAGCAGTAGCTCAAGTTCAAGTTCAGGTTCAAGTTCAGATAGTGATAATATGATTGAAACTAAAGAAGAATTTGATTTTTGGAAAAACATAGGTAAAGAGATTTCAGAAATAGTTCAAAATTCAGGTCAAAATATTCCTATTACCCCTCCTACAATCAATGCTAATGCAGGTTTAATCACAGTTACTTCAAGTAATGAAATTTTAGATAGGATTGAAACTTATTTAAATCAAGTTCAAGAATCACTTAAAAAGCAAGTAGTAATTGATGTTTCAATTATTGAAGTAAGCCTTAATAAATCTCATAAAACAGGTATAGATTGGACTCAATTTAATTTAGGATTTGATACTACTGGAGCATCTCTTACAAATCTTATTGGAAACACTGCTAATGGCACTATTATTTTAACTGATAAAAAAAATACTTCTAATGTATTTTGGGGTAAAACCGATAAAGGTAGATGGCACGGAGATGAAAATATAGCTATTAATATGGGTATTAACCTAACAGGTATGATAAATTTTCTTAAAGAAAGTGGAGATGTTAAAGTTGTTTCAAGTCCTAAAATCGCAACTTTAAATAACCAACAAGCATTAATCACGGTTGGTGATACATATAATTATAAATTAAAAGGAAGTAGCACAACTACAGATAGTGGTAGCACGGGTGATGCTGATGAAGAAAAATCAATTTTCGTAGGTATTTTATTAAATATCTTACCTGAAATATCAGATGATAATAAAATTATGCTAAGAATTAATCCAAGCATTAGTGAGCTAATAAATATTGAAGATAAAAAAGTTAAAGATGGCTATAGGGTTGTTGCTCCAGATACAAAACAAAAGAAATTATCAACAGTTGTTCAAGTAAGAGATGGAGAGACTATTGTTTTAGGTGGACTTATTACTGATTCTGAATTATTTAGTAAAAATGGAATTCCGGTATTACAAGATATTCCTTTATTAGGAAAATTATTTGGCTCTAAACAAAAATCAAAAGAAAAAACAGAATTAGTGTTTGTTATCACTCCGCATGTTGTTGATTTTACTAAAGATAAAGAAGAAGTAAGAAAATCTTTAGAAGATTTAGGATACTCTTTAGCACTAGATTATAAAGAAGATTTAAAACCTACTGCTACTAAAAACTTATTTAAAGAAAAAGCAGAAGAATTTGATTCAATAAATAATGTTGAATAAGGGTTGCTATTGAATAAATATACATTAGCTAAAGAATTATTTATAGACAATTTAGAAAGCCTTAGATTTATCAATCTTGATAAATCTAAGATTGCTTATCATAAGATTATAACTTCATTAGAAAAGCCTTTAAAATTAGTATTGTTTTATGGTAAGCCAGGTTGTGGTAAGACTTTTTTATTAAATAAAATAGAAAAAGATTTAAAAGAAAAAAATAAAAAGATTATATTATTAGAACAGCCATTTTATTCAGAATCAGGATTTTACACAGAGTTGCATAGAAAAATTTTTAATGAATATGTAGAGATTGAAAAATACGAAGATTTTTTAAGAATTTTTAAAGATAAAGTTACTCAAACTCCCGAAGAATTAAAATACGATGGATATATGGTAATGCTTGATGAAGCTCAAATGTATCCTAATATATTAATAGAAAAAATTAGACTATTATCAGATACTAGAATGTTTAAATTCTTATTTACAGTTCATAAGACGATTGCTGATGAGGATATTTTAGCTCAAGAGCATTTTACTACTAGAATTTGGGAAAGTATTGAACTTAGTGAATCTAGTGAAGATGAAATTAAAACTTATATTAATAAGAAATTAGAAACTTTAAAGAATGGTTTGGATAAAGGATTTTTTAGTAATAAAAATTATAAGTTTATATATAGCGTTACTAAAGGAAACTTAAGAACTGTTAATATGTTATTATATAAAGCATTTGAAATATATGAATTTTACGAGCAAGAAAGATTTAGTGAGTTTAGTAATCCAAAAATCAATGAAAAAGTATTAGAAATGGCTGCTCTTGATAAAGGTTTATTAAATGCTTAATTTACATGAAGTTATAGAATTAGAAAATAAATGGAAAATTTATTCAAGTAAGAAAAAAAAGAAAAAGTATATCTTTTTATACATATTAGCTTTTATTATATTTGTTATTTTTATATTTGCTTTAATATATTTTGCATACTCAAAAGGTGCTAGCGAATTAGAAACTAATGTAAAAAAAAGTAATAATGAAGTTAAAAAGATTATAAATGATACTAAGGTTAAATTAGAAAAAGAAAAAATATTAGATAATAAAAATATTATCAATAAACCAGTAGAAGTAATTAGTAATAAGCCAGATAATGATAAGAAATTAGTAGATATGCCTAAACAAGAAGAAGTTAATACTACTACTTTATCAGATACTACAAATAATGAAACTATATCATTAAGTATTATGAATATAGATGTTAAAAACTCATCTTTTAAATCAAATACAAGTGAAACAAAATCAAGTAATATTAAAAATAATAACATTATTAAAAATATACCTAAAAATATAGAAACTAACACAATAGTTATTACTGATTTAAATTCTACGGCTACACCTAAGGTAGAAAGCAAAAAAGAATTAGATGATTTAGAATATTTGAAATTAAAATTTTCTGAAACTAATAGTATATATTTTGCTTTAGATATAGCTGATGTATATTATTCTAAAGGTGATTTTAAAAACGCTAGAGAATGGGCATTGACTGCAAATAAATTAGATGTTAAAAACGATAAATCTTGGGTTATGTTTGCAAAAGCAAGTTATAAATTAGGTTTAAAAGAGCAAGCTATTAATTCTTTAACTAATTATTTAAATTCTAATAGCTCAACTCGTGTTAAACAAACTTTAGACTTAATTAAAGAAGGTAAATTATGAGAAAAATTATTTTTTTATTAATAGCTTTAAATTGTTTTGCTATTAGTTTAGCAGATATTAATAAAGCTATTGAAAATCAAGAATATTCAAAAGTATGCAATAATTTAGTATATGATTTAGCTGTAAAAAATCAAGATGATGGATTGATGAATTTGTATGGTATTGCATGTTTAAGAACAGATTATATAAACAAACTATCAGCTGTTATTATTGCACTTAGAAATTCAAAAGAAGCAAGAGCTAATGCTGTTTACTATTCAACTATTTTATATAAGAAAAAATTATTGCATTCAGCACTAGTTGATAACCTTAATATAAGCTCTATTAAGCTACCTAAGTGTGATTATATTTTATCTGATATTTACGATGATTATATATTAGGTAATTATATAAAGGAAAATGATAAATATATTTTTAGATATAATGATAAAATCTATGAAATGAGTTTGAGATTTGATAAACCATTTACTAAGATGGTTTTAACTATTTTAAATTCAAACAATCAAATATTAGAAGTGAAAGAGTACTGGTAATGGAATTTGTAGATCGTTTAGGAGTTTTAGTATATAGAAGAAAAATGGAATTAAAAGACACTATTATGTCTTTTGAAAATCCACAAGATAAGTTAAATTATTTAAAAAGCGTTTTAGATGAAAGCACATTAGAATCTTTATTGATTGACCTTTATAAGACTAATGGTATTACTTTAGATGATATTGCATTACATTTTGAAATAGGTAATAAAGAATTTTTAGAAAAAATTGCACAAAAATTAAGATTTGAATATATAGATTTAGATTCAGTTGATATTAATTATAAGATTTCTGAAAAAATTCAGTATTCAGTTTTATCAAACTATGGATTTTTACCTTTTAAAGAAGATGAAATTAATTTATATGTAGCATATAAAGAACCATTTAATTTAGAAACTCAAGATAAAGTTCAACACTTATTTAGTAGAAAACTTGTTAAAAACTATGTCGCACATCCATCTCAAATTGATAGATATTTAAGTAAAATTCAATTAAATGAAAGTATAAAAGATATTATCAATGATATTAGAAAAGAATTAAGTTCTGATCCTACAATGACTGGTGGAGAGCAAGATAGTTCTGGAATTTTAAAATTAATTGAAGTTATCCTTAGAACTTGTATTGTAAATCGCTCAAGCGATATTCACATTGAACCAACCGAGACAAACTGCATTGTTCGTGGTAGGATTGATGGTATGCTAACTGAAATATTTATTTTTGATAAAGATATATATCCACCAATGGTTTCTAGAATGAAACTTTTATCAAATATGGATATTGCAGAAAAAAGAAAACCACAAGATGGTAGATTTTCTGCTAGGGTTTTAGATAAAGAATATGATTTTCGTATTTCAACATTACCTATTATAAATGGCGAAAGTATAGTTTTAAGGATACTTGATAAATCAAAGATTTTAATTAGTCTAGGCAATCTTGGAATGCACCCTACAAATCTTGAAAGATTTCAAGCAGCAATGCATGCACCTTATGGGATTATCCTTGTAACTGGTCCAACGGGAAGTGGTAAAACAACTACTCTTTATGCTGCGCTTAATGATATGAAAAGCGTTGAGACTAAAATCATCACGGTTGAAGACCCTGTAGAATATCAGCTAAACTTAATTCAACAAGTGCATGTTAATGAAAAAGCAGGGCTAACATTTGCGGCTGCACTTAGGTCTATTCTAAGACAAGACCCTGATATTATAATGATAGGTGAGATTAGGGATGCTGAAACATTAACAATTGCTATTCAAGCAGCACTTACAGGACACTTAGTATTTTCAACTCTTCACACGAATGACGCAGTTTCAGCCGTTACTAGGATAGTTGATATGGGGGTTGAGCCTTATATGGTTAGTGGTGCATTAACAGCAATTGAAGCACAAAGACTTGTAAGAAAGCTTTGCCCTAATTGCAAGCAAGTTACAAAATTACCTGATAATTTTTATTCAAGAATTGAAAAGTATGTAAAAGAAGTAGAAAATCCACAATTTTATAAGCCTGTAGGTTGCCCTAAATGTTCTCAAACAGGCTATACTGGTCGTGAAATGATAAGTGAAATTCTACCAATCAGCGATAGAATTTCTTCTATGGTTGCAGCGGGTGCATCTAAAGAAGAGATTAGAAAAGTAGCTTATGAAGAAGGTTTTGTTGATATGTTTCATGATGGTATAGTAAGAGCTGCTAAGGGTGTTACTAGTGTTGATGAAGTATTAAGAGTTGCGAAAGAGTAATAAATGAAGAAATTTCAAGTTGAGTATATTAGTAAAGGACAAAAAAAGTCTTAACTCTAACAGCACAAAGCAAGGCAAGTGCTGTTGAACAAGCTAAGAATAAAAATTTAGGTCGTATAGTAAAGGCTGGCGAAGTTCAAACCGTTTCGCTAGGAAGTGCTGTTGATAAATTAAAAAATTTATCTTTTTTTAAACCTACTATAAAATTACCTGATTTGATTGCTTCAATTAACCAATTAGGTGTTATGGCTGGTGCTGGTATTTCTATCCATGATAGTGTGAGAGAAGTTGCAAATTCAAGTGCAAATAAAAGGGTAAAAGAGATTTTTTCTAAAGTTTATGAGGACTTGAATGCTGGTCTTAGTATAAGTTTATCACTTGAGCCATTTCAAGCTGAATTAGGTGATATTACACTAGCTATGGTTAAGCTAGGTGAAAGCACTGGTAAATTGGGTGAAAGTTTAAAAAAACTTGCAGAAATTTTACAAGAATTATATGACAATCAACAAAAGTTTAAAAAGGCTTTAAGGTATCCTATAATAGTTGTTACAGCTATTGCTATAGCATTTACTATCTTAATGCTTGTTGTTGTTCCGCAGTTTAAGGAGATATTTGAACAATTAGGGGCTAATTTACCACCTGCTACTAAGGCTTTGTTATTTATTGAGCATACTTTAAGAAATTATGGGATATATGTTTTAGTTGTGCTTATTGGTGGGATATTTGCTAGTAAAAGATTTTATGGAATTAATGATAATTATAAAGCTTTAGTTGATAGATATGCTTTAAAAACTTATCTAATAGGAAAGATTATTTTATTTGCTACTATGAGTAGATTTAATCTTATTTTTACAGAGCTAGTAAGAGCAGGTATTCCTATTGCAGATGCACTTGATACTTCACTTAGAACAATATCTAATACAACTATGAAAAATAAATTAAATGCTACTAAAGTTTCAATTTCAAGAGGGCTTAGCTTAACTGAATCTTTTAAAGAAACAGAACTTTATGAGAATATGCTTATTCAAATGATTAAAGCAGGCGAAGCCAGTGGTCAATTAGATGCAATGCTTGAAAAAGTTACTGGGTATTATAAGGAAAGATTTAATAATATTATAGATAACCTATCAAGCTATATTGAGCCAATTCTTATGTTATTTATTGCTGGTATGGTTCTTTTCTTAGCACTTGGTATTTTTATGCCTATGTGGGATTTAGGAAGCGCTGTAAAAAGCTAAATAAAATCTTTAGTCAAGAATTTGACTAAAGATAATACATTTCTTTATTAGTTTGAATTTACAATAATTTAACTAAGTTCTATACAATCACTAAGCTACAATATTTTTTAATTTGATAAATAGTTTTAATTTTAATGAATTAAAATAATCTTTGTAAGCTATTTGGTTTATAATATAAATTATAGATTTTGATAAGGTTTTATCTGTATTAGTAATTATTTAAAGGAGTTAAAATGACTAGAATATTAATGATTGAAGATGATTTAGAATTAGCAGAAATTTTAAAAGAATATTTAGAGCAATATGATATGAAAGTTGATATTGCTGATGAACCATATATTGGATTGTCAAAATTAAATCTTACTACATATGATTTGATTATATTGGATTTAACATTGCCTGGAATGGACGGACTTGAAGTATGTAAAGAAATTAGAAAAAAATATACAAGTCCAATTATAGTATCATCTGCAAGACACGATATAAATGATAAAGTAGAAGCTTTAGAATTAGGCGCTGATGATTATTTACCAAAACCGTATGATCCAAAAGAATTAAAAGCTAGAATTACATCGCATTTAAGAAGATTTGAACAAATTCAAATAAGTGCAAACGAGCATAGCAACAAGACTTTAGAATATGATGAATTTAAACACGCTATTTATTTTAGGGGCAAAGAATTAGTTTTAACAAATGCAGAATTTGATATTTTAAGTTATTTAATTAAAAAAGAAGGTGGTGTAGTTAGCCGCGAAGAATTAATTTACAATTGTTCTTCAATTAATGAAGAAAGTTCTAATAAAAGTATAGATGTAATTATTTCTAGAATAAGACAAAAAATTAGTGATGATAGCAAAACTCCAACTCATATTCACGCAATTAGGGGAATTGGTTATAAGCTAACACAATGAAATCTAGTATTTTTTATGTAATTACTTTTATTTTTATATTAGCTACTTCAACTATAGGAATGGCGTTTATTTGGTTGATTAATTATGATAAGGATAATTATTCAAACGAACTAAACGCTAGATATTCTTACTTAGCGAATTTAAAACTCCAAGAATTAAATAATGCAATTACTGAAGATGAATTTAATTACAAACAAAATCAATTTAAACTTAAATTAATAGACCAAGATAGTAAAAAATTAATTTTATTTGATGCTATAACATTGGCTGAAGATAGTAATAACTTAGGAGCAAGTAAAATTCTTACAAGTAATGGCAAGAATTATTTATATATAATAGCAAATGATAAAGATTTCTTATATGAAGATACGAATTTTAATTCTTATAGATATATGAGTATTCAAATAATATTATGTATAGTTATTTTGGTTTTATTAATTAGTTATATATTTGTTATAGGTAAATTAAGACCTATTAGAAGACTTAAAAGACAAATTACAAAATTTGCTAGCAATGATTTAGATAATATAGAAAATATAAGCAAGGGTAATGATGAGATTTCTCAAGTTTCAGATGCTTTTTATCAAGCTATTAAAAAAATTAAAGATTTAAATACTTCAAGACAATTTTTTTTAAGAAATATAATGCACGAGCTTAAAACTCCAATTACAAAAGGTAGAATTACAGCTGAAATGCTAGAAGATACGAAATTTAAGCAAAGACTTATAAATGTATTTGATAGAATGGTTATTTTAATAGATGAATTAGCCGCAGTAGAGCAAATCACAAGTGGAGTTGCAAAAAATCCAAAGAAAATTTCAATTAATCACATTTTTAATGAAGCAAAAGAAATGTTGCTTTTAGAAAATGAAAAAATTAATATTATAAGTGATAATACTTTTGTAGTTTATGTTGATTTTAAATTATTTACAACTGCAATTAAAAATTTATTAGATAACGCTATTAAATATTCAGATGATAATGCTGTAAGAGTTATAATTTGCCATGAAAGTATAAAGTTTTATAACAAAGGTAAAAAATTAGATAAAAATATTGAGTATTATTTAGAGCCTTTTACTCAAGGTGGTAATAAGAGTTCAAATTCTTTTGGCTTGGGGCTTTATGTTGTAAATACGATTTTAGAAGCTCATAAATTGAAATTAAATTATAACTATGATAATGGTTATAATATTTTTGCCATTACTAATCTTGATAATATAATCAAAGAAGAAAAAACTCAAGAAAAATAACCTTTATTAACTTTAAAAAAGCTAAAATACCCGCTTATTTCACACACACCAATCCTTATTTGTTGCAACGCTAGTTGTATTTGGGTGTGGAGGTAAAAACAATTTTTTAAGGAGAAACCTATGGTTACAATGAGAGATTTATTAGAATGTGGTGTGCATTTTGGGCATCAAACAAGACGCTGGAATCCTAAAATGAAAAAGTTCATTTTTGGTGAGAGAAAAGGTATTTATGTAATTGATTTACAAAAAACAATTAGATATTTTAGATATACATACAATATCGTTCGTGATGCAGCAGCAGAAGGTAAAACAATTTTATTTGTTGGAACTAAAAAGCAAGCAACAGATGCTATTAAAGAATATGCAATTAAATGTGGAATGCCATATGTAAATCACAGATGGTTAGGCGGTATGATGACAAACTTTGAAACTATTCGCCAATCAATTAGAAAACTTGAAGTTATTGAAAGTATGCAAGAAGATGGAAGCATTAATTTATTAACTAAAAAAGAAGCATTAATGCTAAATCGTAAAAAAGAAAAATTATTAGATTATTTAGGCGGTATTAGAGACCTTAAAACTCGCCCTGATATGATTTTTGTAATTGATACAGTAAAAGAAAAAATTGCAGTTGCAGAAGCAAATAGATTAAAAATCCCAGTAGTAGCTCCAATTGATACAAACTGCGATCCTGATGTTGTAGATTTTCCTATCCCAGGTAATGATGATGCTATTCGTTCAGTTCAATTATTCTGCCAAGAAATGTGCGAAGCTATATTAGAAGGTAAAGCTTTAAGAGAACAAGATGGTGAAGTAGTTGAAAGAGCAGAAGTTAGCGAAGATGAAAAACAAGAAGTATTAGAAGAAGCTATGATGGAAGGGGAAATGTAATGGCAGAAATTACAGCAGCAATGGTAAAAGACCTGCGCGAAAGCACAGGTGCTGGAATGATGGATTGTAAAAACGCACTTAAAGAGTGTGATGGAGATATGCAAAAAGCGGTTGAATACTTAAGAGAAAAAGGCTTAAGTAAAGCTGCTAAAAAAGCTGATAGATTAGCAGCTGAAGGTTTAATTGGTGTTAAACTTTCAAATAATTTAGCAAGTTTAGTAGAAATCAATTCAGAAACTGACTTCGTTGCTAAAAATGATAAATTTATAGATTTAGTAAATAAAACAGTTGAGCAAGTTCAAGTTAGTGGAGTTTGCGATGTTGAAAGTTTATTAAATAGCAATATTGATGGGGCTAAATTTGAAGATTATCTAAAAAATCAAATCGCAACTATTGGAGAAAATTTAGTTGTAAGAAGATTTGCTACTTTAAAAGCAAATGATAATGAAGCTTTAAGTGGTTATTTACACACAAATGGTCGTGTAGGTGTTATCGTTAAGGCTAAATTTAATAATGCTGCTAATAAAGCAAAAGTTGAAGAATTTTTAAAACAACTTTGTATGCATATTGCAGCTATGAAACCAAGTGTTTTAAGTTATAAAGATTTAGATAAGGAATTTGTAGAAGCTGAATATAGAGCTTTATGTGCTGAACTTGAAAAAGAAAATGAAGAATTAGTTCGCCTTAAAAAGCCACTTCATAAAATTCCACAATTTGCAAGTAGATTACAAATTACTGATGCAGTTTTAAAGAAAGCTGAAGAAGATATAAAAGCTGAATTAAAAGCTCAAAATAAACCAGAGCAAATTTGGGATAAAATTGTTCCTGGTCAAATGGCAAGATTTATAGCTGATAACTCAATTTTAGATTCTCGCCTTACATTAATGGGACAATTTTATGTAATGGATGATAAAAAAACTATAGAGCAAGTTATTGCTGATAAATCAGCTGAATTAAAAGATGAATTAGTAATTGAAAGCTTCGTAAAATATGAAGTTGGCGAAGGCTTAGAAAAGAAAAACGAAGATTTCGCAGCAGAAGTTGCAGCTCAAATGGGTAATTAATGTTAAAAGCAAGCGGTATTGGTAAAAAATACGATGCCGTTTTATTTAACAATTTAAATTTAACTTTAAATCCGCAACAAACTTTAGCCGTCTTAGGCAAAAGTGGTTGCGGAAAATCTACATTATTGCATATTTTATCAACACTTTTAGCACCTGATAGCGGGGAAGTCTTTTATAAAGATAAGAATATTTATAAACTTAGCGAAGATGAAAGATTATTAATAAGAAGAAATGATTTTGGAATTATTTTTCAGCAGCATTATCTTTTTAAAGGATTTTCAGCTTATGAAAATATTGAATTAGCAAGTGTTTTATCAAATAATAAAATAGATGATGAGATAATTAATTTTTTAGGTATTAAAGAAATTCTAAATAAAAAAGCTAATGAATTAAGTGGCGGAGAGCAGCAAAGAGTAAGTATTGCTAGAGTTCTTTGCAAAAAACCTAAAATTATTTTTGCTGATGAGCCAACTGGAAATCTTGACCCAACAAATGCAAAAATAGCTATGAAATTATTGATTGATTATGTTAAATTAAATAATTCAGCCTTATTTTTAATTACTCACGATGAAAATTTAGCTTTAATGTGTGATGATATTTTAAGGATAAATAATGAGTAAGTTAGTTTTTTTAAGTGGAGCTGGTCTTAGTGCCCCATCTGGCTTAAGCACTTTTAGAGATAATGATGGTTTGTGGGAGCAATATGATTTAGATATAGTTTGTAATTATCAAACTTGGATTAAAAATTTTAATTTAGTTCATGAATTTTATAATAAAAGAAGATTTGAATTAAGAAAAGTAACACCTAATAAAATGCACGAAAAAATTGCTGAAATATCAAAGCGTTTTGAAGTTATTAATTTTACTCAAAATGTTGATGATTTATTAGAGCGTGCAGGGTGTGAAAATGTAATTCACTTACACGGAAAATTATTAGAATTACACTGCACTAATTGTAAAGATATTACTAAACTTAATTTAAATGATGATTTGGAATTTAAATTTGAAAATTGTAAAAAATGCCAAAGTAAATTAATTAAGCCTAGTGTGGTGTTTTTTGGAGAACAAGCGCCATTTTATACTGATTTATATTCAACATTTTATAATCTTAATGAAGATGATTTGGTGGTTATCATAGGAACAAGTGGTGCAGTTATTAATATAAATTATTTATTAAGGTTTGCAAAATCTAAAAACATACTAATTAATTTAGAAAAAAATAAATATATAAATGAAGCTTTATTTTCTCATATTATTTATAAATCTTGTGATGAATGTATAGATGAATTAGAGCAAATTATTCAAGAATGGAACTCGTAAGATTATTTAGTGAGCAAAACATAGTTTTGTTTATGCTATTACTTGCTAGAATGAGCGGACTTTGCTTGTTTTTTCCATTTTATTCGCATTTACAAATTCCTGTGGTTATTAAGTCTAGTTTTGTTATTATTATGACTTTTTTTTTCTATCCATTAGCTCATACTAATATAACGCCAAATTATTTAGTTATTGCTCTTATAACTGAGCTTTTGTTAGGACTTGTTGCAGGTCTTTGTTTGCAGCTTACTTTTACGATTTTACAAATGAGTGGAGAACATATTAGTTTTATTATGGGTTTTTCTATGGCTAGCGTGCTTGACCCAAATACTGGTGCAAATACTCCTATCATCGGTCATTTTATCTCTCTTATTGCATTGCTTTTGTTTTTAGCTTATGATGGACATCATTTGGTTTTGTTATTTTGGGCAAAGAGTTTAAATGGTATTGCTTTAGGTGATTTTGCTTTGCATGATGGTTGGTTTAGACAGATAATGAATGAGACTAAAGATATATATTTAATTGGTCTTAGCCTTGCGTTTCCAATAATTGCTATATCAATGCTTAGTGATTTTGTATTTGGTTTGCTTATGAAAACAATGCCACAATTTAACCTTTTAGTGGTAGGCTATCCTATAAAAATAACGATAGCATTTATTGTTTTGATGACAATTTTAGCTACAATCTTGTTTTATTTTAAAGAATTGGTTTTAAAAGTGTTTTTACAACTTGAACTATTTGTAAGTTAGGAAGGTATAATGAATGCAATATTAATTAATAAAAATCCAGCAATTTCAAGATTAATAAGCCTTAGTTTGCAGAAATTAAATATTACTTATAAAGAAATAAATAATTTAGAAGAGCTTGAACCTTGTGATATTATTATAGCTGATAATGAGTGTGAAGTTGATATTAAATTATGTCAACAAATGTCTAAAAAACTAATTCTTATATTAGCAAAAAATGAAACAAGTAATGATGCAATAGTTATTCATAAACCATTTTTACCTACTGATTTTATAGATTTGATAAATAGTTTTAAAGACGAATTAAAAGAAGATTTTAATACTAGCGATTTAGATAATATTGATTTATTAAGTGATGATATTGATTTGGAAGAATTTAAAATAGATAATATCACTGATTTAGATAGTTTAGACTTGAATGATTTTGGTAATAGTTTAGGTTTGGAAACTAAGCTTGATTTAGATAATACTGATGAATTAAATTCTATAGATGATTTTAATATAGATAATATTGAAGAACTTGATAATTTAAATAATGATGAATTATTGCAAGATTTAGATAGTTCTAATGATTTAACTTCTTTAGATGATGAATTACTGCAAGATTTAGAGAATTTAGATGATGTTGATAATAAATTTAGTGAAGAATTGGATAATATTGAAGAACTTGATAATTTAAATAATGATGAAGCATCTCAAGGTTTAGATGATATTAATAATGAATTAGATGAGAATTTAAATACTCTTGATGATTTAAATTCCTTAGATGATGGATTAGATACGAAATTATCTGATTTTAATGAAGATGGGAATTTAAATAATGATGAATTATCACAAGATTTTGATAGTTCTAATGATTTAACTTCTTTAGATGATGAGTTAGCACAAGATTTAGATGATACTAATGATGAGTTAGATGAGAATTTAAATACTCTTGATGATTTAAATTCTTTAGATGATGAATTAGATACGAAATTATCTGATTTTAACGAAGATGAGAATTTAAATAATGATGAATTATCGCAAGATTTGGATACTTTAAGTGATATTGAGAATTTAGATGAATTAAGTAATGCTATTGTTTTAGAAGAAGATTTAAAAACTACGAAAGATATAGATGATTTAGAAGAGAATTTAAATAATGATTTAAATTTAGATGATTTGAATAATATTGATGAATTTTCATTACCTGAAAGTTTTGAAGAATTAAGTAGAGATTATCAAGATTTATTGCAAGATGATATTGATTTTACAAGTTCAAATGATTTAGAAGAAAATATAAACGATAGTTATGAAGATGATAATTTTAAAGATTTAGAAGATGATTTAAATACAGAAATAACAAATGATTTTGATGTTGTTACGGGTGATTTAGATGTAGCTGAAGATATGAAAGATGATTTTATTGATAGTGGTTTAGAAGAAGAATTTGAAGATGTGAAAGAAGATTTGAATGTTAATAATCATTTAGAAGATATTCAAGATAATGAATTAGGTTCTTTAGCTGCTTTTGATGATATTAAAGATGATATTGAAGATATTCAAGAAATTGTAGGAGATGAAAAAGTGAGTGATTTTGATGATTTAAATGAAATTGAAATTAAAAAAGCGTTAGGGGAGGAAGTTGTAGAATTATTAGACAATAATGAAGATATAAAAGAAAAAAATAATGATTTTACTAATAGCATAGAAGCAAATGTTGATGATGACATTAGTGAAGTTAGCGAAAATGTTACAAAAGCAGTAAATCAAGCTATTATCAATAGCACAAAAGGCACGAAAAATCGTATAAAAGATATAAATATATCAATTAATATAAGTTTTAAAGATTAATTATGGCAGGAATTTTATTAATATCAGGCCCAAGTGGTGCGGGCAAAAGCACACTATTAGAGCGTTTAGCACAAGATTATAATGATTTTTATTTTTCAATATCAGCAACCACTAGAGCTCCTAGAGCAGGAGAAAAAGAGGGTGTAAATTATTATTATTTGACCCACGAAGAATTTGAATTAGGAATTAAAAATGATGAATTTTTAGAGTATGCTAATGTTCATGGGAATTATTATGGAACGCCATTAAAACCAATTTATGACGCTTTAGAAAATGGTAAAAATGTTATTTTAGATATAGATGTTCAAGGCTTTAGAATAGTAAAAGATAAATTAGGTAAAGATTTTTTATCAGTTTTTATAAGTCCTGAGAATGAAAAAGTATTAAAAGAACGCCTTGTTTCTCGTGGCACAGAAAATCCTGATGTAATTGCTAAAAGACTTCATAATGCAACTGCTGAAGTTCAAGCTATTGGAAGATATGATTTTTTTATTATAAATGATGATTTGGAAAAAGCTTATAAAGAGCTTAAATTACTTTACCAAGCAGCAAACTTAAAAGTGTTAAATAAAGACATTAAAAAATTTATTTCAGAATGGAAAAAAGGAGAATAATATGGGAATAGGTAGTGGATGGCACTGGATTATTGTTTTATTAGTAATCATTTTATTATTTGGTGGTAAAAAATTACCAGAACTTGCAAAAGGCTTAGGAAAAGGTATTAAAACATTTAAAAAAGAAATGGCAGATGATACTACTGCAAAGCCTGTGAATGAAATTGATGAATTAGCTGATAATACTAAAAAAACTGAAGCTAATGAAGTAAAAAGCGAGCAAAAAGCCTAATGCTAAAGGAAAGTATTAAAGAGTATTTATCAAAAGTATTAGAATGCGAATTTAGTTTAGAAAGTCCAAAAGATAGAAATTTAGCTCATTTTGCAATGCCTTGCTTTAGCTTTGCAAAAGAGCTTAAATTAGCCCCAAATAAAATTGCAGCAGATTTTGCAGAAAAATTGAAAAATTGTGAGATTTTTAGCAGTGTTGAAGCAGTGAATGCTTATGTCAATTTCAAATTATCAAATGATTTTTTAGATAAATTATGTAAAAATGCTTTAAATAACCCAGAAGATTTTGCAAAAAGTCCTAAAAAAAATTATAAAATCTTGCTTGAATATGTAAGTGCAAATCCTACAGGACCGCTTCACATAGGGCACGCAAGGGGTGCTATTTATGGAGATAGTTTAAATAAAATTGCAAAACATTTAGGCTATACATTTGATACAGAATATTATGTAAATGATGCAGGTAATCAAATAGATTTATTAGGCGAAAGCGTTATTTTAGCTATAAGAGATTTTGTTTTAAAAGAAAATGTTGAATATCCTGAAAGCTTTTATGGTGGCGAGTATATGCAAGAACTTGCTAGGATTTTTTATGATAAATTTAAAGATGATTTTATAAATAACAAAACCAAAATAGCAAGTTTAGCTAAAGATGAAGTCTTAAAAGAAATCAAGCAAACTTTAGCAAATGCTAGAATTAAGATTGATAATTATGTAAGCGAAACTGCTTATTATCCAAAGCTTGAAGAAACTTTAGAAAAATTAAAAAAAGCCGAAGCAACATATTTAAAAGATGATAAATTATATTTAGCATCTACAAAATATGGAGATGACTTAGATAGAGTTATAGTGCGTGAAGATGGTAGGGGGACTTACTTAGCAGCTGATATTGTTTATCACGATGATAAATTAAGTAGGGGATATGATAAAGTTATTAATATATGGGGAGCTGATCATCACGGCTACATTGCTCGTGTAAAAGCTGCTATGAGTGCTTTAGGGCATGATGCTAATAATCTTGAAGTAATCCTAGCTCAAATGGTTAATTTGCTAAAAAACGGACAACCTTATAAAATGAGTAAAAGAAAAGGTAATGTCATTTTATTTAGCGATGTTTTAGATGATATTGGAGTAGATGCTTTAAGATATATTTTTATAAGCAAGCGTTGTGATAGCCCGCTTGAGTTTGATGTAGATGAGTTTAAAAAGCAAGATAATTCAAATCCTATTTTTTATATAAACTACGCACATGCAAGAATTCATCAAATATTTGCAAAAGCTAATAAAAACTTTAATGATGTAATTAATGTTAGTTTAAGTAATTTTAAAGATGAAAATGCACTTAATTTATTATTTGATGCTTTAGCTTTAAATGATGTTTTAGAAGACGCTTTTAATAGCAGAACTCTTTCTAAATTATGCGATTATTTAAAACAAATCGCAAGTTCATTTCATAAAATTTATAATGAAACTAGAGTTATTGGACATGAAAATGAAGAGCAATATTTAAAAATATTTGCTCAAGTTGCTTTATGTATAAAAACAGGTTTTAGCTTAATTGGTATAAATGCAGTAAGTAGAATGGAAAAAGAGTGAGTAAAAAACACAACAAATCCCCAGAGCAAGTAGCTTTGGGGGTAAATAAAATTTATAAAAGTAAAAAAATAGAAAGTTATGTAGTATTAGTAGTTTTAGCATTTTGTTCTTATGCTATTGGTGAATTAAGCTTTTTTAAGAACTTTGGAATATCAGCTTTAATAATTGCCGTAATTTTGGGAGCTGTTATTGGAAATTTCGCACATCATAATGTAAGCTTATTAAAAAAAACAGGTGCTTTAGGAGTATGCACTAAGCAGATTTTAAGACTAGGGATTATTCTTTATGGTTTTAGAATTTCTTTAAGTGATATTGAAAGCATTGGCTTAAGTGGAGTTGGACTTGCTTTTTTTATAGTTTTTTCTACATTTTTTATTGGCTTATTAATAGGAAAATTATTAAAAATAGACTTTTTACAATCAGCATTAATTGCTAGTGGTTCTAGTATTTGTGGAGCTGCTGCTGTTTTAGCTAGTGAGAGTGTGCTAAAAGGTGGTTCGGCAAGAGTTGGTATAGCAGTTTGCACCGTAGTTGTGTATGGTTGTATTGGAATGTTTGTTTATCCATTGGTTCAAAATCTATTTGATTTAGATGGTAGATTATTTGGCTTTTTAGTAGGCGGGACTTTACACGAAGTTGCACATGTTGTAGGAGCGGGTTCTAGTATAGGAGTTGATGGGGCAAATTCAAGTATAGTTATAAAAATGGTAAGAGTTTTAATGCTTGTTCCATTTTTATTAATGCTTAGTTTTGGATTTAAAAAAGAAGAAAAAAAAGGCAATTTCTTAAATCAAATTCCTTGGTTTGCTTTAGGATTTTTACTAGCTTGTGGCATATCAAGTTTGCCTATTTTAAATACAGAATATGCTTTAAATGTTATAAAGCCTAATATTGCTATTTTTGATACATTTTTATTAAGCTTAGCAATGGTGGCACTTGGAGTAAATATTAGAAAGGATATGTTAAGCAAAGCTGGTCTTAAGCCATTTATTATGGCAGCAATTTTATGCGTATGGTTAGTGGTTGCAGCTTATGCTTATATAAAGGTGTTTTGTTAATGAGAGCAGAATGGCAAAAATGTGAATATATATTATTAGCATTACCTCATAAAGATAGTGATTGGTCGCCTTATTTAAATGAGATTTTAAATTCTTATTTAGAATTTGCAAAAGCTATTACAAATCATTGTAAGGTGCTTTTAGTTCATCACGAAAGTGCAAATCTTGATGAGTTTAAAAAGTTAAATAATATAGAGTTTTATTGTTTTAATACTAATGATACTTGGATTAGAGATTTTGGTCCAATTGATAATAATTTGGATTTTGTTTTTAATGCTTGGGGGAATAAATTTAGTTCTAATTTAGACAATGCTTTTAATGAAAATTTGTTTAAAAATTATCTTAAAAAAGACCTAAATAAAATTGATTTTATTTTAGAAGGTGGTAGCATTGATACTAATGGCAAGGTATTATTGACAACTACTGAATGTTTATTAAACGATAATAGAAATCAACAAAGCAAAGAAGAAATAGAAAATACACTTAAAAAATATTTAAAAGTTCAAGAAGTTTTATGGCTTGAAAATGGTGTCATTATAGGTGATGATACGGATTCTCATGTGGATACTTTAGCTAGATTTATTGATGAAAATACTATCGCTTATAGTTCTTGCGAAGATGAAAATGATGAAAATTACGCTAGCTTAAAAGCCTTAGAAGATGAGCTTAAAAAAACTAAATATAATCTAATCTCACTACCAATTCCTAGCCCAAAACATTATAATGGCAAAAGATTAGGCTGCACTTATGCTAATTTTGTGTTTGTAAATGACGCTTTAATAGTGCCTTGTTATGATGATAAAAACGATGAATTAGTAAGACAAAAATTACAAAAAGCTTTACCTAATCATAAAATTATTTTAGTAAATGCCTTAGTCTTCGTAAGGCAAAATGGCTCATTACATTGTTCTTGTATGAATATATTTGAAGAATAATTTTATTTTCATAATTACTCTTTTTAATTAATTTTTTAATTTATAATAAAATTTTTATTTTAAAAACAAGGGGTAATTATGAAAAATATTTTAGATTTAGTAGGCAATACACCAGTAGTTAAACTCAATGCTTTAACAAATGATAATATGGCTCAAGTTTATGTAAAACTTGAGAAATTTAATTTAAGCGGTAGTGTAAAAGATAGAGCTGCTTTAGCTATGATAGAAGAAGCTAAATTACAAGGAAAATTAAATTCTAATTCAATCATTTTAGAGCCAACTAGTGGAAATACAGGTATTTCTTTAGCGTTGATTGCTAGATTAATGGGCTATAAAGCTTGCATAGTAATGCCTGATACTATGAGTAAAGAAAGGCGAGATTTAATAAAAACTTTCGGAGCTGATTTAATTCTTACGAGTGGAAAAGATGGTATGAAAGGTGCTATTAATAAAGCTTTAGAATTAGCAAAGAGTGATAATAGATATATAATCTTACAACAATTTGAAAATCCAGCAAATACAAAAGCGCATTATACGAAAACAGCAGAAGAAATCATAAAAGAATTTAAAACTCTTGATTATTTTGTAGCAGGAGTAGGCACAGGCGGGACTATTAGTGGTGCTGGTAAGAGATTAAAAGAGCATTTTAAAGATATTAAAGTAATAGCAGTAGAGCCAGAGCAATCTCCAGTGCTTAGTAAAAACACAGCAGGAGCGCATAAAATTCAAGGAATAGGGGCTGGATTTGTTCCTGCTATTTATGATGCTAGTGTGGTTGATGATATTGTTTGTGTAGATGAAGCTGATGCAATTAATATGGTAAGATTATTAGCTAGTAAAGAAGGATTGTTATTAGGAATTTCATCTGGTGCTAGTATATTTGCAGCCTTAGAGTTGGCAAAAACTTTACCAAATGATAAAAAGATTTTAGCAATAGCTCCTGATGGCGGAGAAAAATATATTTCTATGGGGATTTTTGATGTTTGATAATTTAAAATATGATTTAGAAAATATTTTAAAAAACGACCCAGCAGCAAGAAATAAATTAGAAGTTTTTTTATTATATCCTGGTGTACATTCTGTGTTGTTTCATCGTTTAGCGCATTTTATGTATAAGAAAAAATTATTTTTTATAGCTAGATTTATATCTCAATTTTCAAGATTTTTAACAGGTATAGAAATACATCCAGGAGCAATAATTGGCAAAGGTTTATTTATTGACCACGGAATGGGAGTTGTGATTGGAGAAACGACTATTATAGGAGATAATGTTACTATTTATCACGGGGTTACTTTAGGTGGCACAGGTAAAGTTAGTGGTAAAAGACATCCTACCATTGAAGATGGAGTAATAATTGGAGCAGGTGCTACTATCTTAGGCAATATCACAATTGGTAAAAATGCAAAAATCGGTGCGAATGCTACTATTTTAAAAAATGTATCGCCAAATACAACAATGGTAGGAACTATAGGAAAGGAAATAATCAAGAATATAAAATAACTAGAATTTGATAATATCTTGAAAACTTATAAGGATAAAAATATGTTAAAAATTGGTTTAGTATCACAAAAATATAGCGAAAATATGAGAGAAATCACAAAAGCAAAGATTAAAAATGTTGCTAAAAAAGGTGCAAAATTAGTAATTTTACAAGAATTACACCAAAGTGCTTATTTTTGCCAAGTGCAAAATACTAATAATTTTGACCTAGCTAGTGATTATGAAAATGATTTGATTTTTTGGAGCGAAGTAGCAAAAGATAATAATATCGTATTAGTTACATCTTTATATGAAAAACGCCTAGAAGGTTTATATCACAATACTGCTATAGTTTATGAGAGTGATGGAAGTATTGCAGGAAAATATCGTAAAATGCACATACCTGATGATCCGCATTTTTATGAGAAATTTTATTTTACTCCAGGTGATTTAGGTTTTCGTGCGATTGATACAAGCGTAGGAAAATTAGGGGTTTTAGTATGTTGGGATCAGTGGTATCCTGAAGCTGCAAGACTTATGGCTTTAGATGGAGCACAGATTTTAATATATCCTACAGCTATTGGTTGGCTTTATGAAAACGGCGTTAGCGATGATAGTGAAACTATGCAAGACCAATTAAATGCGTGGCTAGGTGTTCAAAGAGGACACGCAATAGCTAATTGTTTGCCTGTTGTGGGGGTAAATCGTGTTGGTTTTGAAGATGTAAGTCTTAGTGGCGAAAGCAGCATTACTCAAAATGAGAAAAAACATTTTATAAATAGCAATGAAACTACTAAAAATGGTATTGATTTTTGGGGTAATAGTTTTGTATATGATGCACAAGGTAAAGAGCTATTTAGAAGCAATGAAAGCGAAGAGCTTGAAGTAGTAGTTGCTATAGATATGAAAAAATGCGAACAAATAAGACGCTGGTGGCCGTTTTTAAGAGATAGAAGAATAGAACATTATTCTAATCTAACAAAAAGAGCTATAAAAGAATAAATCATTTTGGAATTTAATTAGGAATTAGCATCAAGCTAATTTCTAATTGCTAGGATATTTTATGGCTTTTAAAAACGCAATTATTGATGATAGACTAGATAAAAAATACTCACTTTCTTATATCTACGGAGAACATACTAATAGTTGGTATGGCAGACAACATCATAAATTTCCTTATGATTGGTATATTGTAATAGATGAAGAATTAGACTGCTGGTTTATGAATTGTATGTATTTTGATGACCCTGAGCTAGACCATGCAAAGCTTAATAAATCTTTGTGGATTTTATATTATAAAGGCGAACATATAAGGATAATTTTAGATTATGATATTAGTCAAGAGATTGATAATGTAGTTTATAATAGAGTTTATAAAATTCTTTCTATAAAAGATAATAAAACATTAAGTGAAAAAGAAATAATAGCCTTATTAAGAGAAATATTAGCTGTTTATAAATGGAATGGAAGCTTAAATAATGATAAAGAATTTAAAGCATATATAATAGATGAAGTGTTTGAAGATATTTTGTAAAAAAAATTAAATCATTTTAAAAATATAAAGGATAAAAATGTTTTATAAAGAATGTGAGCTTTGCTCTTGTAAGATTTCAAAATTAAAATTATATACCTATAAAAAGGATTTAGGAATTTATACTTTAAAATGTCCTAATTGCAATGCTTCTTATGGATTGAAACTTAAAGTATATTTTGTAATGATTTATGCTATTTTGAATGAGATTTTAGGATGGACTGCGTTTTTGCTACCATTTTTTTGTGTGTTTTTATGCAGTGATTTTGTGAGTAAGAATGTTGCTTTTTTAATCTTTGTATGGCTTGTATCTTTTTTAGGTATTGGGCTTTTTGTGGTAATACTTGAGCATTATTTAAATTTATTTATATTTTCTAAATTTGTTTTAATTGATGATAATGAGAAGTTAGAAGTTAAAAAAACTAGATTAATTAAATTAAAAGATTTTTTCATAAAGCTTATAAAAAGATGAAAATGTTTTATAAAGAATGCGAGTTTTGCTCTTATAATATTTCAAAGCTAAAATCATTTTCTTATAAAAAAGACTTAGGTATTCATACCTTGCAATGTCCTAATTGCAAGGCTTTATATATTTTAAAAGGCAAAATATCAAGATTAAAAATTAGCGAAATGATAAATATTATTTTTGGTCTGTTAGATTTTAGTATTGCATTTTTTATAGCTAGGGCTTTTGTTTATGATAATATTTTAATTTTTATAATTTTGTTTTTCTTAGTTTTTGTGATTTTATCTTTTATATTCTCTATTATTCAGCGTTATTTGGATTTATTAGTATTTGCAAATTTAAGTTTAATTAAAGATATAAAAACTAAAGATAATTGGCTTAAAAAAATAAAATATTATATTTTTTATAAAAGCTAATTCTTATTTTAAATTCCTTAAAATTTTAAAGAATTAAAATATGAATTTTATTTTCAAAAAAAGGAGAAATAATGGCTTTTAAAAACGCAATTATTGATGATAGATTAGAGAAGAAATATTCTTTTGTAGATATTTGTATTGAGCATACTAATGATTGGTATTTAAGACAACATCATAAATTTCCTTTTGAAGAACGCATTGTAATAGATGAAGAATTAGACTGCTGGTTTATGAATTGTATGTATTTTGATGACCCAGAACTAGACCATGCAAAACTTAATAAATCTTTGTGGATTTTATATTATAAAGGCGAGCATATAAGGATAATTTTAGATTATGATATTAGTCAAGAGATTGATAATGTAGTTTATGACAAAGTCTATAAAATACTTTCTATAAGAGATAATAAAACATTAAATGAAAAAGAAATAATAGCCTTATTAAGAGAAATATTAGTTGTTTATAAATGGGACGGAAGCTTAGATGAAAAAGAAGAATGCACAATTTATGTAAGAGAAGAAGTATTGAAAGATGAAGTGTAAAAGAATTTGATTGTTGGTTTAAAGATTTTATTTTTTAGTTTTTTGATTAATAAATTATGCTTTAAAAAGTTAAAGGCATAATTTATTTAATCTTTTATTAATCTTCTATCAATTTATATCCTAATGACGCATTATATATTATAAAACTATGGCAAGTATCAACTTGAAATTTATCAGAATCAGATTTAGGTTCTAAATCTACATTGTCATACCATTTTTTACACCAATCAGGCAAGCACGCATCTTGTATAACATAGCCTACTTCTACAACTTTATTATTTCTAGGGTCTGTTTTGAACGCACATTTTTTACCATAATTCATATTTCCTTGAGTTACTATGGTTTTATCAGGATATGTTCTTATGATTTTAGCTGTGTTAGTATTAGAATTGTTGTTATGGTTTATAACATTATTTACATTTAAAAGTTCTGGCATAACGCAACCTGTAGATATAAAATATAACGTACTAGCCATAATTATATTAATTTTTTTACTCATTTTCTCTCCTTTATATTAGTTTTTTATTTTAATAATATAATACTTATAATTGACTTAATACAGAATATCAAAATTAATACTTCATCTTTTTAAATTCTCTTAGTTTTATTTATTTTTTGTAAATTTGTAACAATTTTGTAATTTTTTACGATTTTTATGCTTATTTTTCACATTAAATTCACATAAAAATCCTAGCATTTTCTTAAATCAATTTAAGGAGAAGTTATGAAAACTAAAATTAGTATGATTTTATTATTATCATCTTTTGCATTTGCGATAGACCCAAGTGTGAATAAAACCAAATCAGAAACAGGCATTAAACAAGCTAAAATGAATTGGGTAGTGCCGAGTGCTATGAATGATGATGGGTATTTAGATGAAGAAAAATTACCTAAAGGCTCAAAATATATTGAAGCAGTGATTTTAGGCAATAAAATCCTAAATGAAACCACATACTACATAGGTCCAAAGGCAAAAGATGAGAGTAAAAGATATGCAGGAAATAATTTATCTTGCAGCAGCTGTCACGCAAATGGCGGGACTATTCCTTATGAATCAGGTTTTGTAGGAATTTATGCTAGATTTCCGCAATACTTAGCTAGAGGCGATGTAGTCGCTACTCTTGAAAATCGTATAAATGGCTGTATGGAACGCTCTATGAATGGTAAGCCATTGCCTATTAATTCAGTAGAGATGAAAGCAATTGTAACTTATATGCACTATTTAAGCCAAGGTGTGCCAGTGGGTGCTAATGTTGAAGGGCAAGGACTTACTCAAGTAAAATTATTAAATAGAGCAGCTGATCCTAAAAAAGGTAAAGTTATTTATGAAGAAAAATGCTCGGCTTGTCACGGCGAAGATGGAGCAGGAATGCTAAATGACGAGCAAAAAGGTGGATATTATGTATATCCTGCTTTATGGGGAGATGATAGCTATAACACAGGTGCTGGAATGTATAGACTAATAAAAGCAGCTTCGTATATTAAAGGTAATATGCCAAAAGGTGATGCTACTTTAAGTGATGAAGAAGCTTTTGATGTAGCAGCTTATATTAATTCAAAACCAAGACCAATTAAGGCTAATCGTGAAGCAGATTTTCCTGATAGAAGGACAAAACCACTTGATATGGATGTAGCTCCTTATGATGATGATTTTAGCATAGAGCAACATAGATTTGGACCTTATATAAAAATGCAAGAAGTTAGCAAATCTAAAGCAAAATAAGTAAAGAAGGAATTTCAATTTTGAAATTCCTAAAATCTTAATTAAATTTAACATTATTTATATTTTTAAATTTTAAAATTATGTTTTATTTAAAGTTTCAAAAGGAGTATGTAATGTTAAAAACTATAAAAGCAAAACTTGGTTTTGTTATTATTTTAGGATTGTTTGTTTTATTTTTGATGCTTTATTTATTTTACAATAATAATCAAAAGACAATTCAAGCTAATTCAAATGAGGTAGCAAGAATTATGCAAGTTGATATAGAAGAAAAATTAAAAATATCAACTGATGCAATGATTAATGCGCTTTCAATTCATTTAAAAGATTTACAGAGTGAAAAAGAGAAAATTGATTATATAGCACAAGCTATAGAAAATTTTAGATTTGACAATGGTAATGGGTATTTTTTCGTTTATAAAGATACCACAGCAGTAGCTCACCCAGTTAGCAAAAAGCTAATAGGACAAGATTTAAAGGGAATGCAAGCTCCTGATGGGACTTTTTTTATTCAAGAATTAAGCAAAAAGGCTAATTCTGGTGGTGGTTTTGTAACCTTTCCTTTCCCTAAACCAGGCACTGATATTACAGCACCAAAATTATCTTATGTAGCATTAATACCTAATACAAATTCTTTATGGATTGGAACAGGTGTTTATTTAGATGAGATTGATAAGAATACTCACGAGTTAGAAAATTTAATCAATAGTAGTTTTGTTACGACATCTATTATTGCTTTATTTGTATTTATAGTGGTTTTTATCCCTTATATTGTATATGTGATGATGCTAATAGTAAAATCTTTAAGCAAATTAAATAATGGTA